>CAZUXL010000009.1:40556-46073 GCA_964624355.1 uncultured Spirochaetales bacterium | reverse complement strand
GTAAAAGACACTTCCCTTAGGGTTCCCCACGGAGCTGAAGGGACTGTGATTGAGGTTCAGCGACTGAAGCGGAATCAGGGCGATGATCTTCCTCCCGGTGTGGATGAAGTGGTCAAAGTTCTGGTGGCGAAAAAGCGCAAGCTCAAGGAAGGGGACAAGATGGCCGGCCGCCACGGAAACAAAGGTGTGGTCGCCCGAATTCTCCCTCAAGAAGATATGCCCTACATGGAAGACGGAACTCCTTTGGATATCTGTTTGAACCCCTTGGGTGTGCCTTCTCGAATGAACATTGGTCAGCTTTTGGAGTCGGAATTAGGTTTGGCAGGTAAATGGCTGAATCAATATTTCGCCACACCCATTTTCCAGTCCGCCACCACTTTGCAGGTGGAAGATAAGCTTGTGGAAGCCGGGTTCCCCCGATCCTCCAAAGTGACTCTTTTTGATGGAAAAACCGGTGTGCCTTTTGAAAACCCTGTGATGGTGGGTGTGATGTATGTGCTTAAACTTCACCAGTTGGTGGATGATAAGATGCATGCCCGATCCACAGGTCCATACTCTCTCGTGACACAGCAGCCCTTGGGTGGTAAAGCCCAATTCGGTGGACAACGACTGGGAGAAATGGAAGTCTGGGCTCTTGAAGCCTACGGCGCAGCGAATACATTGCAGGAGCTTCTAACCATCAAGTCCGACGATATGACCGGTCGGGCGAAGATTTACGAAGCTATCGTCAAAGGGGAGGCGGCTTCCACCGCCGGGGTTCCCGAGTCCTTCAACGTGTTGGTGCAGGAGCTTCGGGGTCTGGGGCTGGATATGAGTATTTTCGACGCCAAGGGACGGCAGATTGCCCTCACCGAGCGGGATGATGAACTTATAGCCAAACAGGGAAGTCAGTTCTAGGAGACGACCATGAGAGATATTCAGGATTTTGACAGTATATTAATCAAGCTCGCCTCACCGGAACAGGTTCGCGCCTGGTCCTACGGCGAAGTTAAAAAGCCCGAAACCATCAACTACCGGACCCTCCGTCCTGAAAAAGACGGATTGTTCTGCGAAAGGATCTTCGGGACCACAAAAGAATGGGAATGTTATTGCGGTAAGTTCAAATCTATCCGCTATAAGGGTGTGATATGTGACCGATGTGGCGTTGAAGTGACTCACTTCAAAGTCCGACGGGAGCGCATGGGCCACATCGAACTCGCCAGTCCCGTGTCCCATATCTGGTACTATAGGTCTGTTCCAAGCCGCATGGGGCTCCTTTTGGATCTCCCCATCGCCGCTCTAAGGTCCATTCTATACTACGAGAAATACATCGTTACCGACCCCGGAGATACGGATCTGAGAAAAATGCAGCTCCTATCGGAAGAGGAATTTGCGGAGTCCGAGGATCGCTACGGCGTTTCCTTCTCTGCGGGTATCGGAGCCGAGGCTATTAGAACACTTCTCGACAATCTGGACTTGGAGGGGCTTTCTGCAACTCTACGTCAGAAGATGATCGACAAGGGAACAAAGGTCGACAAGCGTCTTCTCAAGAGAATTGAAATCGTGGAAGCCTTTAAGGATTCCGGAAACAAACCCTCTTGGATGATCATGGACGTGGTTCCTGTAATTCCTCCCGATCTGCGACCCATGGTTCAGCTCGATGGTGGACGGTTTGCGACTTCCGATCTCAACGACCTTTATCGCCGGGTGATCAATCGAAACAACCGTTTGAAGAGGCTTATGGCCTTGAACGCTCCTGATATTATTATCCGGAACGAAAAGCGGATGCTTCAAGAGGCCGTGGATGCCTTGTTTGATAACTCCAAGAAAAAGAAAGTGGTGAAGGGTGCCTCCAATAGGCCTCTGAAGTCCCTATCTGACCTGCTCAAGGGAAAACAAGGCCGATTCCGCCAGAACCTTTTGGGTAAACGGGTGGATTACTCCGGTCGTTCCGTGATCGTGGTGGGGCCAGAACTGAAACTCCATCAGTGTGGTCTCCCCAGTGAGATGGCCAGGGAACTTTACAAACCTTTCCTGATGAAAAAACTCGTGGAAAAAGACGTGGTTTACAACATCAAGAAGGCTAAAACCTTAGTTGAACAAGGTGCGGAAGAAGTATGGGCCATCCTGGACGAAGTGGTGAAAGAGCATCCCGTGCTCTTGAACCGTGCTCCGACTTTGCACAGACTGGGTATCCAGGCTTTTGAGCCTGTTCTGGTGGAAGGGAAGGCGATACGCCTCCATCCCTTGGTTTGTCATGCCTATAACGCCGACTTCGACGGTGACCAGATGGCCGTTCACGTTCCCTTGACCCTTTCGGCTCAGGTGGAATGCTGGACTCTCATGCTCTCACCGAACAACCTTCTCAACCCTGCCAACGGTAAACCCATCGTGTTCCCATCCCAGGACATGGTGCTCGGGATCAACTATTTGACCAGGGCTAAAAAACTGAAAGAGGGACAGCGGCCAAAACGCATGTCCTCCTTGGATGAAGTGATGATGGCCGTGGATGCACGGAAGATTGCCTACGCTGAACCCATCATGGCTCCGACTAAGGCTGGTTTGATTGAAACCACCGCAGGACGGATGATATTCAACGCTGAACTTCCCGACGAAGTGGCTTATATCAACGAAGTTTTGGGTGATAATCAACTCAAGAAATACATCGCCGACATTTATTCTCTCCACGGACCCTATACCACGGTCAAGATTTTGGACGCGGTAAAGAATGTAGGTTTCAAATATGCAACCTTGTTCGGCGCGACCATCGGTATCTCCGACGTGGTCATTCCCCAGGAGAAAACTCTCTTGGTGAATGTGGCTGAGAAAGAAGAAAGTGTGATCCGTGCCCAGTACCAAGAGGGTGTGATCACTTTCGACGAACGATACAACAAGATCGTGGACATTTGGACCAAGACCAACGATCAGCTCACCAACGTGATGATGGAAACCTTGAAAAAGGACCAAGACGGCTTCAACCCCATGTATATGATGGCGGACTCCGGAGCTCGAGGATCGAAAAATCAGATCCGTCAGTTGGCCGGTATGCGAGGTCTGATGACCAAGCCCAACGGATCCATTATCGAACTCCCCATCAAGTCCAACTTTAAACAGGGACTGTCGGTGTTGGAATTCTTTATCTCCACCAACGGTGCCCGTAAGGGTCTGGCGGATACGGCCTTGAAAACCGCCGACGCCGGTTATCTCACCAGACGTCTGGTGGATATTGCCCAGGACGTAGTCGTAAACGAAGAAGACTGTGGTACCATCAACGGTATCGAAATGACCGCTGTTCGGGACGGGGAAGAAATCGTGGAAGCCCTGTCGGACCGAATTGCCGGTTACTTCACCCTGGAAAGAATTAAGCATCCTATTACCGGACAAGTTCTGGTGGATGTGAACGAATCCATTTCCGATAAAATGGCTGAAACCATCGAGGAACTGGGTGTGGATAGCGTGCGGATTCGTACGGTGCTCACCTGTGAATCCAAACATGGGGTTTGTCAGAAGTGCTACGGCCGTAACTTGGCCAACAACCGGACTGTAACCATCGGTGAAGCTGTGGGAATTATTGCAGCCCAGTCCATCGGTCAGCCCGGAACTCAGTTGACCATGCGTACTTTCCATATCGGAGGCGTGGCGACTAAGGGAACGGAAGAAAACAAATCCATCCTGAAGTACCCCATTATTGTGGGGGGAATCCACGGTTCCACAGTGCCGATGAAAGATGGAAACCTCCTTTTCACCCGAAAAGGTTTCCTCACTGTTACTAAAATATTCTCATCCTTCGAAGTCCAAGCTGGGGATAAACTCCTAGTCGAAGACGGACAGAAGGTGATTGAAGGGGTTCCTCTGCTTTCACGGAAATCCGTGGAGGTGGTTGCGGATCACGTGGCCTTCGTGAGACTTTTGGAAAACAAGGTTTACCTGGTTTCCCAGGAGAAAAAAGTGGACATCCGAAACGGTGCCACTCTCATGGTCAAGGTCGGAGACGTGGTTCCTGCCAACGAAACTTTGGCTACTTTTGATCAGTTCGCAGAGCCGATCATCGCCGAAGCCGAAGGAACTATTAAGTTCAAAGATATTATTCTGGGCACCACCCTGAAGGAAGAGCTGAACACGGAAACTGGTAAGGTTGAAAAACGTATCCAGGAACATTCCACCGAGGAATTGGATCCTACCATTCAGATCGTGGATGCCAAGGGCAACGAACTGGTGTCCTATGTGCTTCCTGGTGGAGCTTACTTGAGTGTGGACGATGGGAAACCTGTAAAAGCCGGTGCCATCTTGGCCAAATTGCTCAAGGAATCCGGTAAAACCCAGGATATCGTGGGTGGTCTACCCCGAGTGGGTGAGCTTTTTGAAGCCCGCCGTCCTAAGATTGGTACCGTTCTTTCCCGAATCTCCGGTGTGGTTCAGTTCCGTCCGATTATTAAGGGAAAGAGAACTCTCATCGTGAAGGATCCCTACGGAAACGAATACGTTCACAAGGTTCCCACCGGAAGACTCCTTTTGGTTCGAGACGGTGACCCTGTGGAAGCTGGTGAGGCCCTTTGCGATGGATCCACCGATCCCCACGATGTTTTGGATATTGCGGGTGAAAATGCCCTCCAAGGCTACATGGTCCAGGAAGTTCAGAAGGTTTACCGTCTCCAAGGTGTGAATATCAACGATAAACACATCGGTATCATCGTCCGTCAGATGATGAGAAAAGTGGAGATCGTGGAAGTAGGGGATACCCGGTTCATTTACGGTCAACAGGTGGATAAGTTCACCTTCAACCGGGAAAATGAGAGGATTGTCCGGGAAGGTGGTCAGGCTGCTGTGGCAAGACCTCTACTATTGGGAATCACCCGGGCTTCACTGAATATCGAGTCCTTTATTTCCGCCGCTTCTTTCCAGGAAACCACCAAGGTCCTGACCAACGCTGCTATCGCCGGTAAAACCGACGAACTCCGGGGTCTGAAAGAAAACGTGATCATCGGTCACCTGATCCCCGCCGGTACAGGAATGAAGAGGTATAAAAACCTCCGACTTTCCGACGACCTCCGGGAAGATCTGGACGCCCATATCAAGGAAATCGTCGAAACCCGGAAAAAAGAACGGGAATTGGCCGCCATTGCCGAGCGTCAGAATTCTTCCATGATGGAAGAAGAAGATCATTGATTGAAACTTGATTGAATTAAAGAGGTCGCCTGAAAGGGCGGCCTTTTTTGTTTTGGTGAGGGTGTATTTTTGAAAACGTAGAGCGGTGGTCTAATCTTATCTTTGGTTTATTTTGATGTAATTATCCACTTGTCGTTAGTCGATTGAAAAAAACAATTTGTCCTGAATGTGTAATAGCTTGTGTAGTGTGAATTAATTTTTCCATAAACTTTGCGGACGTGGCGGACTCTGCGTGAAATTTTCTTATTTCTCGCAAAGTTCACGGAGTTTCGAAATGCCTTATAGAGTGAAACCTGCTTTTATCCCGGCATCTGGCAGCCATGGTATAAAAGTAGGAATTTGATAGATTGCAAAACGAAGGTATGGGGCAAT
>CAZUXL010000009.1:17087-40456 GCA_964624355.1 uncultured Spirochaetales bacterium | reverse complement strand
GTATTCAATTTGTAAAGGAAGCCGAAATTCATACCTTTGAGATATAAAAGGCTGATTCTTTCCTAATTCCAATGGATATCCTGAAAATAAAAATTGTTCCCATATAAGGAGAAACTTGATAGGGAAAGCAATAGAAAAATCACAGTTTTTTTCATTCGAGTTATTATAATTACAAATCAGGTCTGTGGCAAATCAACTTTTGGACACCCTAGTCTGCTTTTATCAGCATTTGAAATGCAAAAATCATCTGTTTTAACGACCTATGAAGATTTTCCCCTCTCTCCCTTGAATTCATTTCACCTAAGTGCTACTTTATCGAGCTGTCTTCGGACAGAGGAGCCTGTAAGGCTTCATTTTACGCTAAGGAGATTGAGGATCCATGCCTACGATCAATCAGCTGGTTCGTTCTAGCCGGCAGAAAGTTGCGTACAAGACCAAGGCCCCTGCTTTGCAAGCCTGTCCTCAGAGACGTGGTGTTTGTACCCGTGTTATGACCGTTACTCCCAAGAAGCCTAACTCGGCTCTTCGGAAAGTTGCCCGTGTACGGTTAACTAATGGTATCGAAGTGACTGCCTATATTCCCGGAATCGGTCACAATTTGCAGGAGCACTCCGTCGTGCTCATCCGTGGTGGTCGTGTTAAAGATCTCCCCGGTGTTCGTTATCACATTGTCCGAGGAGCTAAAGATGCTCTCGGGGTCGCCAAGCGGATGCAGAGCCGGTCTAAGTACGGTGCTAAGCGGCCGAAGGCTTAAGGGGAGAGTGAAAGATGTCCAGAGGTAAAACTTCTACTGTCGTTCGCGAAACTCTGCCTGATCCCTTCTACGGAAGCACAGTTGTGAACAAATTTGTTAAGCGCATGATGCTCCAGGGGAAATATTCCATCTGTATGAACATTGTGAATGATGCCATGAAAACCCTTGCAGAGAAATCTCAAAAAGATCCTCTGGAAGTGTTCCTCAAGGCTGTGGAAAATGTGAAACCCATGGTGGAAGTGAAATCCCGTCGTGTGGGTGGATCCACCTACCAGGTTCCTATTGAGATCCGGGAAGGTCGCCGAGAGGCTATGGCCATGCGGTGGATTATCACTGCGGCTCGTAACCGAAGCGGAAAATCTTTCGACGAAAAATTGTCGGCAGAACTTCTGGATGCTTTTAACAGCACTGGAACAGCCTTCAAGAAGAAGGAAGATACCCACAAGATGGCCGAAGCCAACAAGGCTTTCAGTCACTATAAGTGGTAATTAGGAAGTAATTTCGGGCTGGGGTTGACAAAGGCGTAAGCTTTCTATACTCTAGCCCTAATTCCTGAGCAAGTTGAAGCGCGATGTTTCAACCTCTGTTTGGAAGGTTTGTTCTTTAGAGGTCTTTTGGGTCTGATTTCCAAACCGCTAGTTTTTATTAGTAGGTGGTTCAGCAAAGAAAGATTGCTTCGTTGCTTTTCGCTTCGTTCCCTCTAAAAAGACATGTCCTTACAAGGATTTATAGGTTTCGGCCCTAGGGCCGTTGTCTCACACTGTTTATTAAAAAGCCAAGGAGGATCTGATGGCTAAGGATAAATTTCAGCGGACGAAACCCCACATCAACGTTGGAACCATCGGTCACGTTGACCATGGAAAAACCACATTGACCGCTGCACTCACAGCTTACTGCGCCAAGAAAAACGGCGGTAAGGTGATGAAGTATGAGGACATTGATAATGCTCCTGAAGAGAAGGCTCGTGGTATTACTATTAATACCCGACACGTGGAATACGAGACTGTGGTCCGTCACTACGCCCACGTGGACTGCCCCGGACATGCTGACTATGTGAAAAACATGATCACAGGTGCCGCTCAGATGGACGGAGCCATTCTTTTGGTGGCTGCCGACTCTGGTCCAGAACCACAGACCCGGGAACACATCCTGCTTGCAAAACAAGTTGGCGTGCCTTCCATGGTAGTGTTTTTGAACAAGATGGACTTGGCTGATCCAGAATTGGTTGAACTGGTGGAGATGGAAGTTCGCGACCTTCTTACCATGTACGGCTTTGATGGTGACAAGACTCCCTTTATCAAGGGATCTGCTTTCGCTGCCATGACCAAAATGGACGATCCTGAATCTGTGAAGTGTCTCGATGAACTTCTTGCGACCATGGACACTTACTTCCCAATTCCTGAACGCGCTATCGATAAGCCTTTCCTTATGCCTATCGAAGACGTGTTCTCCATCTCTGGACGTGGTACAGTGGTAACTGGCCGTGTGGAGCAGGGGATTGTAAAGATTGGTGACACTGTGGAAATCGTGGGTATCCGCGACACTACAACCACCACTGTTACAGGCGTGGAAATGTTCAACAAAGAACTCGACGAAGCTCGTGCCGGTGAAAACATTGGTGCTCTTCTCCGAGGTGTTGACAAGAACGCTGTGGAGCGCGGACAGGTTTTGGCTAAACCAAAATCCATCACTCCCCACAAGAAGTTCAAGGGAACTGTGTACTGTTTGACTAAAGAAGAGGGTGGTCGTCATAACCCCTTCCTCACTGGTTACCGTCCTCAGTTTTACTTCCGGACCACTGACGTGACCGGTACTGTAACTCTTCCTGATGACAAGCAAATGGTTCTTCCTGGTGACAACACCGAGTTGACTGTTGAACTGATTAACCCCGTGGCCATGGACAAGGGACTCCGCTTCGCTATCCGCGAAGGTGGACGAACTGTTGCATCTGGTCAGGTTATTGAAGTTATCGCCTAATTCTAGTAATAGTCCTCTCCCCTTTGAGGGGGAGGCGTTCTTTGGAGTATTTCATGGCTAGCGAAAAGATTCGTGTTCGTTTGAGAGGATTTGATGTGGAGTTGGTCGATCAGAGTGCCAAATCCATTGTACAGACTGTTCAGAAGGTAGGAACTAAGGTCGTTGGTCCTGTTCCTCTCCCCACCAAGATCAACAAGTTTACGGTATTGCGCTCCCCTCACGTTAACAAAAAATCCCGTGAGCAGTTTGAAATGAGGACCCATAAAAGGCTCATAGATATTTTGGAGCCAACCCCCGCAGTGATGGAAGCTTTGATGAAATTAGAGCTTCCCGCAGGTGTGGATGTTGATATTAAACAGTAAGAGAAACCTGATTATTGAGGTAGTTTCATGCTAGGGCTTATCGGTAGAAAAGTCGGAATGACACAGGTATTTGACCATATGGGCAAATTAACACCTGTCACTGTAATCAAGATCGATCCTAATATCGTGATTGCAGAACGCAAAGTAGAAAAAGACGGATACAGTGCCGTGGTGATCGGTTCTGTTGAAGGGAAAGAAAAGCATTTCACCAAGGCTGTCCTTGGGCAGTATCCTGAAGGTCAAAAACCCCAAAGGGTTCTGGTAGAGTTCAAAGATTTTAGCAAAGATGTTAAAATCGGCGATTCTCTTGGAGTAGAGCTTTTAGATGGTCTTTCCCACGTGGATGTGCTTGGCACTAGTAAAGGTAAGGGTTTTCAGGGTGTAGTCCGCCGCCATCACTTTAAGGGTGGTGAAGAAGCTCACGGATCCAAGTTTGGACGTGAACAAGGTGGTACTGGTAACTCCACAACCCCCGGTGAAACAGCTAAAGGCACCAAAGGTGCTGGTCGGATGGGTGGCGAGAGTGTGACTGTCCAGTCTCTGGAAGTTCTTTCTCGTGACAATGCCAACCAAGTTGTAATTGTTAAGGGTGCCATTCCTGGTCCCAAAAACAGTTTTGTCATCGTGAAACAGGCTAAGAAAAAGCCTGTACGGCAAGAGTAGAGGTAAGTCATGGAGAAGAAGGTTTATTCCGTTGATGGAAAAGAAAAGAAAACCATCACCCTCAATGACGAGGTTTTTGCTCGCGAAGTGAGCGAAGGCGCCATCTACGAGGCTATTAAAAACGAGTTGGCCAACATGCGGGTAGGTACTCATAGTACTAAAACCCGTTCTTTGGTGAACTCTCATAAGCAGAAGCCATGGCGGCAGAAAGGTACGGGCCGTGCTCGTGCTGGACGCGCTAACTCTCCTGTTTGGGTCGGGGGCGGTACAGCTTTTGGTCCTTTGCCAAGAGACTACAGCTACACCATTCCTAAAAAGGTGAAGCAGTTGGCTTTTAAATCGATTCTCAGTCTTAAGGCTGTTTCCGAAGGTTTCAAAGTGGTGGAAGATTTTTCCGTGGCCACTGGAAAAACTAAGGATCTGTCTGACTTATTGATGAAATTGGTTGATGGTCAGAAGACAGTTATCATTCTCAAGGATGATGATTCTCTGATCAAACGGGCTGCCAGGAATATTCCCTGGTTGAAAATGCTGTCCTTCAACAGACTGCGGGCCCACGATTTATTCTATTGCAAGAACGTCATTATGCTGGAAGGGGCTGTGATTGGCCTGAACAGTTTTTATGACGAGAAGAAAGAGGCTTAACCATGGATCTGAACACTATCATTATTAAGCCTTTGTTGACCGAAAAATCCAATCTTCTACGGGAATCCGCCAAGAAGAGCTACGTTTTCGTAGTCGATGCTCGGGCCAACAAAATTCAGATTGAAGCTGCTGTGCGCAAACTTTTTTCTGTAACACCTCTTTCCACAAGAGTTGTTAACGTGAAAGGTAAAGCAAAAAGCATGGGGCGGAAAAAGGGTCGGGTTGAGGGCAAGACTTCTTCTTACAAGAAGGCTTACATTACTCTTCCTGAAAATCAGAAAATTGAAAAGTTTGAAGGGGTTTAAACATGCCAGTTAAAACATTCAATCCTACAACCCCCAGTCTTCGAGGAACACAAACTCTGGATTTCAGTGCGATTACCAAGACTGAGCCAGAAAAGTCCTTGACCAGAGGAAAGAAATCCAACTCTGGCCGTGGCAACGGTACCATCAGCGTTCGTCGCAAAGGTGCCGGTCACAAAAAGCTGTATCGTGCCATCGATTTCCTCCGGGAAAAAGTGGGTATTCCTGCGGTAGTGAAAGCTATCGAGTACGATCCTAACAGAAGTTCCAACATCGCTCTTCTTTTTTACAAAGACGGAGAAAAGCGGTACATTGTGGCTCCCCGGGGAGTCCAGGTCGGCGACGAACTGATTTCCGGACCCGCAGCCCCCATTCGCGACGGTAACTGTCTTCCTTTGGAAAACATTCCCGTGGGTCGAATGGTTCACAATGTGGAACTTCAGAAAGGTAAGGGTGCTCAAATGGCCCGGTCTGCTGGTGCAGGTGCCCTTGTGGCAGCTATCGAAGGTGATTATGCTACTCTCCGGCTTCCTTCCGGAGAAATGCGGATGGTTTTCAAAAAGTGCATCGCAACCCTCGGGACTGTGGGCAATGAAGATCATATGAACGTTAAACTTGGTAAAGCCGGGCGTTCCCGGTGGCTGGGAAGAAGGCCTTCTGTTCGTGGTACCGTCATGAATCCCGTCGATCACCCTCATGGTGGTGGTCAGGGTAAAACTTCAGGCGGTCGGCATCCTGTGAATCCTCGCGGTCTTCCGACCCGTGGTTACAAGACCCGGACTAAGAACAAGCTCTCGAACAAGTTCATTATCAAGAGAAGGAAGTAGGAGTCCACCGTGTCTAGATCTGTAAAAAAGGGTCCGTTCATTGCGGGTCACCTGTACAAAAAGGTGACCGAAATGGCCAAGGCCAACGACCGGAAAATGATAAAAACATACTCCCGGACCTCTACCATTATCCCTGAGATGGTTGGTATGACAATCTCTGTGTATAATGGAAAAACTTGGGTGCCTGTTTATGTTACTGAAGACCTGGTCGGTCACAAGTTGGGAGAATTTGCTCCTACCCGTGTTTTCCGGGGCCATGCTGGTTCCGATAAGAAGGGGAAGAAATAATGGAAGCGAAAAAAGGATACAAGGCCTTTGCTAAAGGTCTTCCCATGTCAGCAAAAAAGGTTCGTCCTGTAGCTGATGAAATTCGCCGGAAACCTTATACAACCGCCTTGGCCATTCTCGAGAATATGCCTCATAAGAGTGCTTTCCTTCTCAAGAAAGTTGTGATGAGTGCAGCGGCAAACGCTCTGTACCAGAACAAACAACTTGATGAAAGTTCTCTCATTGTGGGTGAGCTCATGATTGATGAAGGTCCATCCATGACCCGTATCTGGCCTCGTGCCAGAGGTCGGGCTGACCAGCTGAAAAGAAGGTCCTGCCATATCTCCGTCGTGGTAAACGAAATAGGAGCCAAGAAATAAATGGGTCAGAAAGTACATCCAATTGGTCTACGGCTGAACATTAACAAAACATGGTCCAGTCGCTGGTACGTGGGTCCTCGGGACTACGCCAAGACTCTCCATGAGGATCTGAAGCTCCGCAAGTTTATCTATGATATTCCTGAGATCAAGGGTGCCGATGTTTCCGCTGTGGATATTGTCCGTCAGCCTCAGAGAGTCACTATTATCATCAGTACTGCCCGACCCGGTGTGATCATCGGTACCAAGGGTGCGAACATTGAAAAGATTGGCGATCAAGTGCAGAAGCTGATAGATAAGAAAGTAGCCATCAAGATTAAAGAGATCAAGAAACCCGAAGTGGATGCCCAGATTATTGCATTGAATGTGGCTCGGCAACTTAAAGCCCGCGGATCTTTCCGCAAGGCTTTGAAGCAGTCCATCACCAATGCCATGAAAAACGGCGCACAGGGTGTAAAAATTAAGATCTCCGGACGTCTAGGCGGAGCTGAAATGTCCCGTGAAATGGAAATGAAGGAAGGTCGCGTACCTCTTCATACCCTGCGGGCAGATATTGACTACGGTTTTGCCGAGTCATTTACCACCTTCGGCGCCATCGGCGTGAAGGTCTGGCTCTTCAATGGTCTCGTGTTCAAACGGGATAACAAAGATGACGCCGGATCCATCGTCAAGAAAAGCGTTGATAAAGCTTAAGAGGTTGGGAACATGTTAGCACCAAAGAAGTTTAAATACCGGAAGCGGATGCGGATGTGGAAAGATCGGGATGCAGCGACAGCGTGTAATTCAGTGGAGTTCGGGGAATTTGGCCTCATTGCCCTGGATAACAAGTGGATCACAAACCGGCAGATTGAAGCAGCTCGTATTGCCATGACCAGGAAGATCAAGCGTGGTGGAAAGGTTTGGATTCGGATATTCCCTGATATCCCCTATACCCACAAGCCCGCTGAAGTTCGGATGGGTAACGGTAAAGGTTCCGTGGAAGGCTGGGTTGCCAGAGTATATCCCGGTACCGTGATGTTCGAGATGGCTGGTGTGGATAACGCGCTGGCACAGGAAGCCATGGCTTTGGCCAGTGCAAAGCTTCCCATCAAGAGTAAGTTTGTAGTTAGACGGGAGATCGGGTAAGATGAAAGATAAAATTACTGAAATAACCCGTGACGAAGCGAAAGTAAAGTTGGATGAACTGAAGAAGACCTATATGGATCTGCGGTTTCAACTGGTCCTCGGACACGTGGAAAACCCGCTTAAAAAGCGGATTGTCCGCCGTCAGATCGCCCAGCTTAATACCATTCTTCGGGAATTTGAGCTTGGAATTAGGAAGGCGTAATCATGGCTGAGCAGGAAGTGAAAACCACCGGTAAGAAAGAATTTACCGGGAAAGTGGTCAGCGACAAAATGGATAAAACCATTGTCGTTCTTCTGACCCGTCGGATGTTGCATCCGATTTATCAGAAGTATTTGACCAAGACTAAAAAAGTGAAGGCCCACGACGAGGCGAACGAAGCCAAGGTGGGTGACACTGTGCGGATCATCGAGTGCAAGCCGGTATCGAAAGATAAAGTCTGGCGTCTCGTTGAAATCACCGAGAAAGCTAAGTAACCTGGGAGGAAGACGTGATACAAGAAGAATCTTATTTGAATGTCGCCGATAACTCCGGGGCAAAAACAGTTCAGTGTATTCGAGTTCTTGGAGGAACCAGCCGCCGTTACGCCACCATTGGTGACGTGATTGTGGTAGCCGTTAAGGAAGCAATTCCTAACGCTCAGGTGAAAAAGAGCGAGGTACACAAGGCTGTTATCGTTCGAGTTGCCAAAGAATACCGTCGTAACGACGGAACTTACCTCCGTTTTGATGAAAATGCCTGTGTTATCATTGACGCTGCATTCAATCCAAAAGGAAAGCGCATTTTCGGACCAGTGGCTCGAGAATTGCGGGATAAGGATTTTATGAAGATTATTTCCTTGGCTCCGGAAGTGGTGTAAGGAGGAGACTATGGTAGAAACGAAACTGAAGAAAGACGACCTGGTCAAAATCCTTATCGGCAAAGACCGGGGTAAGACGGGCCGCATCATAGAAATCGATCGTGAAAACGGCCGGGTTCTGGTGGAAGGCTGCAATATTAAGAAAAAGACTGTACGGCCGAAAAGCCAACAAGAGAAGGGTGGGATCATCGAAATCGAAGGCCCCATTTCCATCTCCAACGTTGGTCTTGTAGGAAAAGATGGAAAACCAACCCGCCTCGGATACAAAGATGAAGCTGGAAAGAAAGTACGTTTTGCCAAGTCCACAGGGGAGAGCGTCTAATGGCTGCCAAGAAAGAAGTTCCAGGGAATTATATTCCTCGTTTGAAAACACTTTACCTGACAAAAATTAGAGCTGCCATGCAAGAAGAGTTTAAATATTCTTCCATCATGCAGATTCCTAAACTTGAAAAGGTTGTAGTGAACGTAGGTTGTGGTGAAGCTACCCAGAATAAAAAACTTCTGGATGCGGCTACCAAAGAGCTTGGACAGATTGCAGGACAAAAACCTGTGAAAACAAAAGCTCGACAGTCTATCGCTGGGTTTAAAGTTCGTGAAGGACAAGAGATTGGTGCCATGGTAACTCTTCGGGGAAACCAAATGTACGAGTTCCTTGACCGGCTGATGAACTTAGCCCTTCCTCGGGTGAAGGATTTTAGGGGTGTTAATCCCAACGCCTTCGACGGAAGAGGAAACTATTCTCTCGGACTGACCGAGCAGATTATTTTCCCCGAAATCGACTACGATAAGATTGAAAGAATCAGCGGCATGAACGTGGCCATTGTCACCACAGCTCCCAACGATCAAGAGGGCCGTGCCCTTTTGAAACTGATGGGAATGCCTTTCAGGAAGTAGGAGTAAGAGATGGCCAAGAAGTCTTTGATAGTAAAGTGCAATCGGACTCCAAAGTTTTCCACCAGGGCATATAACCGCTGCGCAATCTGCGGTAGACCTCGTGGGTATCTACGGAAATTCGATATGTGCAGAATTTGTTTCCGGAAACTGGCAAGTCAGGGTATGATCCCCGGCGTGACCAAGTCCAGCTGGTAGGAGGGTAAAAGGTGTCTGTCTCCGATCCCATCGCCGACATGTTGACGAAGATTCGTAATGCGAGCTTGGCAAAATTCGAGAAAGTGGATATCACTCCCTCGAAAATCAAGCTTGAGATTGTGAAAATTCTCAAGAATGAAGGCTATATAAAGAACTTTAAGAAGGTCAGTCAGGATGGTTTAAATACGATCCGTATTTTCCTTAAGTATGATGATGAACAAAATCCCGTGATCCACGGGCTGAAGTCCATTTCCACCCCCGGTCGCCGGGTTTACACTGGCTTTAAAGATATGCCTCGGGTGTTTAACGGCTTCGGAACTTTGATCGTTTCCACTTCTGCCGGTGTAACCACCGGACGGAAGGCAACGGAAAAGCAGGTCGGCGGCGAGCTGATCTGCTCCGTTTGGTAGGAGTAAGCTATGTCCAGAGTAGGTTTAAAACCCATTCCGGTCCCCAAGGGAATCAAAATTGCTGTGACCCCCAATATGGTCACAGTGGAAGGTCCCAAAGGTAAGCTGGAACAGAATTATCTCCCCCAGGTCAGTTTCAAAGTTTCCGAAACGGAAATCCTGGTGGAGCGAAAAAATGATGATAAGCCCGTGAAGAGTCTTCATGGTCTTTACCGAAACTTGGTCAATAACATGATCAAGGGTGTCACTGAGGGATTCAAAAGAGTCCTGGTGATCAATGGTGTGGGTTACCGCGGTGAGGTCAAGGGTGATATCCTGACCCTCAACCTGGGTTTCTCCAATCCCATTGACTTCATGGTTCCCAAGGGAATCACGGTGGCCGTGGAAGGTAATACCAAGATTGTCATCACAGGTATTTCCAAGGAAAAAGTAGGCCAAGTGGCTTGCGAAATCCGAGGAATCCGTCCTCCTGAGCCCTATAAAGGCAAAGGGGTAAAATATGAAGAAGAGACGATCCGGCGTAAAGTCGGTAAGTCCGGCGTGAAGAAGTAGGGGTTTGTAATATGAAACGATTAATTGCACAAGCCAAACGGCGTCAAAAACGCAAGTTGCGGATTCGCAGCGTTGTTAAAGGCACAGCCGAGCAGCCCCGTCTGAGCGTCTTCAAGTCCAATAAGCATTTTAGTGCCCAGGCCATTGATGATCTCAAAGGCGTGACACTAGCATCAATTTCTGACCTGGAGAAAGAACTGAAAATCACTTCCACCAACGTGGAAGGGGTTAAGGCTCTGGGGAAAGAATTGGGTAAAAGGCTTAAAGAAAAGAACATCATGAATGTGGTGTTTGACCGGAATGGTTTCGTCTACCATGGCGTGATCAAGAGTTTTGCTGATGCGGTCCGCGAAGCCGGCATCAAGTTCTAAGAGGACACTATGGAACAATCGAAAGATAAAGAATACGTAGAAAAACTGATCCGCCTGAACCGCAACGCTAAGGTTGTGAAGGGTGGACGCCGGTTCTCCTTCTCAGCCCTTGTGGTGATCGGAGACAGAAACGGCCGTGTAGGCTACGGTTTTGGTAAGGCGAATGACGTCTCTGAGGCTATCAGGAAATCAGTGGACCGCGCAAAGCGGAACATGATCGTGGTACCCATTAAGAACGGAACTTTGCCCCATCCCATCAACCAAACTTACAAAGCCAGCAGAGTGCTGATGAAGCCCGCTGCTCCTGGTACGGGTATCATCGCCGGCGGTCACGTCCGGGCAGTGATGGAAGCTGTGGGAATTAAAGACGTTCTCACAAAATCCATCGGATCTCCTAACTCCATGAACGTGGTGAAGACTGTGTTTGAGGGACTGGAGTCCATGATGAGTGCACGGACCGTTGCTAAGAACCGGGGAAAATCTCTCAAGGAAATGTGGGGTTAAACAATGGCAAAAGCTGCAGTGGTTAAAAAAATCAGAATTGAACTCGTTCGAAGTTTGATTGGGACCAATCCTAATCAAAAGGCCACCGCCAAGGCCCTCGGACTTGGGAGGATCAACTCCTCAGTGGTGCAGGACGCTACCCCCGCTGTGGTGGGTATGGTCCGAACCATTTCTCACTTGGTGACTGTTGAGGATGCGAAATGATTGAAGGTTTTGATATCCATGCACCAAAAGGTGCTAACAAAAAGAAGTTCATCATTGGCCGTGGTAAAGGTTCCGGTAGGGGTGGGGTTTCTGGTCGAGGTAATAACGGTCAGAACTCCCGTTCCGGTGGTGGAGTTCGTTTGGGATTTGAAGGTGGTCAGACACCTTTGTTCCGACGTCTCCCCCGCAGGGGCTTTTCCAATGCTGTTTTTAAAGTGGAATACGTAGAAGTAAACCTAAAACAGTTGGAAGTGGTTTATGTGAATGGTGAAATCGTTAATCTAGAAACTCTCGTGGCCAAGGGACTTACTAAAAAGTCTGAAACCATGGTAAAGATTCTAGGAAAGGGCGAGCTTACCAAAAAGCTTACCATCGACGGACTGAAAATTTCTGCGGGAGCGAAAGCTGCTGTAGAAAAGGCCGGCGGCAAAGTCGCTGACCAAGAATCCAAGTAAACGGGAAGAAATGAATGGCTAATCCCATCCTGGACATTTTTAAAATAAAAGAATTGAGGGACCGAATTCTCTTTACTCTCGGGATCCTCTTAGTCTTCCGCATTGGAGCAATGATTCCAATTCCTGGAGTTGATGCTAAAGCTCTGACTGTTTTCTTCGAAGCCCAAAGGGGTAGTGGAACAGGAATAACAGATTATTTTGACTTCTTCTCCGGGGGAGCATTCTCCAATTTCTCCATCTTCATGCTGGGGATTATGCCTTACATCTCTTCCAGTATCATCATGCAGCTTTTGCTGCTGGTTTTTCCAAAGATCAAGAAGATTTCCCAGGAAGATGGCGGAAGAAAAAAGATTCAACGGTTCACCCGTTGGGGGACCGTGGGAGTGGCACTCCTGCAGTCCATGGCAGTTACTGTTTACGCCAATAGTATTCCCGGGGCGATTTCCGCAACCATGAATCCTATGATGTACACAGTCATGGCTATGCTTACAGTTACTGTGGGAACCCTTCTGCTTATGTGGATGGGTGAACAGATCAATCAGAGGGGTATCGGAAACGGTATTTCCTTGATCATCTTCACGGGAATTGTGGCTCAGATGCCCACAGCTGTGATGAGTCTGGTAACTGAGATTCAGAACGGCTCTGTAAATGCTGTCTTCGCCCTGATCGTGGCGATACTTTGGGCCGTGGTAATTGCGTTAGTTGTATTTGAGCAGCAGGGACAAAGAAAGATCCCGGTGAATTACGCGAAAAGAGTGGTGGGAAGAAAAATGTACGGGGCACAAAACACCTACATTCCTTTCAAAATCAATCCTTCCGGTGTTATTCCTGTGATTTTTGCTTCTTCAGTTCTCATGTTTCCTCTGCAATTGGCACAGAATATCGGTTCGGGTGCGGACATTGGTTGGCTGAATACATTTGTGTCTCTTCTGGATACAACAGGTCCCGTTTATTTGACCTTGTATACGCTGCTGATTGTGTTCTTCGCCTACTTTTACACTCAGGTTAGTCTTAATCCGATTGAAATATCGAAGCAAATCCGTGAACATGGGGGTTCCATACCAGGAATCCGCTCAGAAAACATGGAAGAGTATTTGACAAAGATCTTAAATAGGATTATTTTACCGGGTTCACTTTTCCTGGCGTTCATTGCTTTGATACCGAGCTTGGTGCAGATCCTTTTTAATCTGCCTTCCAGTGTAGCCTATCTGATGGGGGGAACTTCCCTTCTAATCCTGGTGGGTGTTGATCTGGATACCATGTCTCAAATCGAGGGACATCTTAGGATGCATCACCACGATGGACTGTCGAAAAAGGGAAAGATCAAATCGAGGAATCTTTAAGGGAGAGTTGCTATGAAGGTTCGAGTGAGCGTCAAACCAATTTGCGAGAATTGCAAAGTTATTAGACGTGCAGGGGTGTTGCGGATCGTCTGCACCAACCCTAAACATAAGCAAAGACAAAAATAAGGGAGTATTCGGATGGCCAGAATTGCAGGTATAGACTTGCCGAACAAACCTTTGGAGATCGCCCTGACTTATATTTACGGGATTGGTCGGCCTACTGCACAGAAAATCTGTGAGAAGACCGGAATCGATCCTCATCTCCGGGCCAATGATTTGACCCATGAGAATGTCAATGAGCTCCGTAAGGTTATTGAAAATGAGTATGTGACGGAAGGTCGGCTTCGTTCCGAAGTCTCCTTGAATATTAAACGGCTGATGGATATCGGATGCTACCGGGGACTACGTCACCGGCGGGGCTTGCCGGTCAGGGGTCAAAGGACCAAGACCAATGCTCGTACTCGAAAAGGCAAACGGAAAACCGTTGCTAACAAGAAGAAATAGGCGGGGGTTTTACTTTGGCTAAGGTTGCTTCTAAGAAAAGAAAAGAAAAAAAGGTTGTGTCTGAAGGAAATGTTTTCATTCAGGCAACTTTCAATAATACCATCGTTACGGTTACCGATATTCGCGGCAATGCGCTCTCTTGGGCCAGTGCTGGTGGACTCGGGTTCCGCGGTGCCAAAAAGTCCACTCCTTTTGCTGCGCAGACTACTTGCGAGACTGCTGCAAACAAGGCTTTGGATTTTGGACTTCGGGATGTGCACGTGTTTGTAAAGGGGCCAGGCGTTGGCCGTGAATCCGCAATCCGTTCTCTCGGAACCTTAGGGCTTCGCGTTCGGAGTATTCACGACGTCACACCTATTCCCCACAACGGATGCCGTCCCCGGAAAGCCCGGCGGGTCTAAGAAGAAGGAGCGCTAATGGCACGGAAAAATCTTCTCAAAGGTTTTAAAAGACCCAAGGGATTACAGTTTGAACATACTGAACTGACGCCGAACTACGGGAAGTTCACCGCTTATCCCTTCGAAAGGGGCTTCGGTACAACCATCGGCAATACTCTGCGCCGGGTGCTGCTCTCCTCTATTCAAGGATATGCAGTCTCTGCGATCCGGATTACGAGTATTAGTCCCGAAGGTAGTCAGCATCAGATCTCCAGTGAATACGAAGCTATTCCTGAAGTTGTGGAAGATACTGTTGAATTGATAGCTCGGTTGAAACAGCTTCAACTCAAGATCACCGACGATTCCGACAGTACCACTATTTTAGTGGAAATTAGAGGGTCCGAAAGTGAAGTGATAAAAGCGGGAGCCCTGTCTGTGAGTAATGTGGAGGTTTTAAACCCTGAATTACTTTTGGCTACAGTGACACCTAAAGCTCATCTTGAAATCGAGTTCCAGATTGATCTGGGCAGGGGCTACGTTCCTGCGGAGATTCATGAAAAATACATTGAGATTTCAGATACCATTGCAGTGGATTCAATTTATTCCCCTGTAACCAGAGTTAAATATAGTATTGAAGATACTCGGGTTGGTCAGCGTGCTGACTACGACAAATTAAACATGGAAATCTGGACCAACGGCACAATCTCCCCTGAAAATGCCTTGGCGGAAGCTGCAAAAATTGCGAAAGAACATTTTACAATTTTTATCAACTTCAATGACGATGAATCATTTGGCGACGAAGAAGTAAGTGAAGATGAGCAGCTGCTAAAGGCAATCTTAAATGCGGATGTGGAAGACTTAGAGCTTTCCGTGCGTTCAAGCAATTGTCTGAAGAATGCCAATATTCGAAAAATTGGCGAGCTGATCAGAAAAACTGAAGACGACATTGCTAAAACAAGAAATTTCGGCAAGAAAAGTCTTGAAGAAATTAAGGAAAAACTCAAACTCAGAAACTTGACTCTGGGGATGGTTGATAATTATCAGATTATTCAGGCCGTGAAAACAGCCGGGGATATTAAACAAGCGGAAGTAGCGAACAAGGAATAAGGTTATGCATAATAAAACTGGATTCAATGCCCTTTCGCGCCGGGTAGGACATCGAAAAGCCCTGATCAAAAATATGGTGACATCACTCATGAAATATGAGCGGATCACCACAACCAAGGCAAAAGCAAAAGAAGTCCGCCGGTTTGCGGAAAAAATGGTAACCCGTGCGAAGGTGGACTCTGTCCATAACCGTAGGGAAATTGCCAAAACTATTACCGACAAAGCCATGGTCATCAAGCTGTTTACAGAAATTGGACCATTATTTGAAAAAAGACCCGGTGGTTACACTCGGATTTTGAAACTCGGTCGTCGTTTTGGTGATGCGGCAGAAATGGTTCTGCTTGAATTTGTCGAAAGAACTGAAAAGAAAGATGATGGTGAAGCTCCTGCGAAGGAAAAAGCCGCCGATAAGCCAGTGAAAGCCAAGGTAGTCGCCGATAAGCCTGCTAAAGCCAAAGCTACTGCTAAATAAAGTTTCGTTTCTTTCCGATGAAAAGAAGGTAGTAATACCTTCTTTTTTTTTGCCCGAGGAGATCCGTTGCGGCCCAGTCAGAAACTAGCCATCAGTCTACTAATTGCCACCCTCCTCTTTGGCGCTTTTTCTTTCTTTGCCTTCTCAGGCCTATTCCCGTTAATTGAAACCCATTTTTTTAGTCCCCGCATCGTCAGGGAGCTGCAAAACTCCCTGGAATCCGGGGAAAAAATCTTCGACGAGTATAAGAAGAGGACTAAAGATGGTTTGAATTTAATGTTGGAAGAAGATTTTTTTAAGAATATTTTTAATCCAACCCAAAGTAAGGAAGATATTTCCCGGCAGTTTAATTCCTTACGCCTGTACTTGAAGGGTTTTCGAGGAAAAGCTGCCTTTAGAATCGTGGACAGTAACTACAATCGGGTTCATTTTTCGTCCCAAGAAGAAGATCTTTTGGACCTGACGGCAAATAGTGTTAGTTACAAAGCCTATGGAAGCTCGGATCAATGGCCGGAATCCTTGGCTTTGGGGAAATTATCACAAGCTACAGGGGACCTGGTATTCAGGGATTTAGGCGTCAGGATTCATCAGCAGGGCATAGCAGACGATGTTACAGGTTTACTGAGAGGATATGCCCTTTTATCTGTTTCATTGGAAGATGAGGGTTTTGAGCTGTTTCAGCAGGGGATAATTCCCGATCGTACTTTATACAAACCCATTTCCAAAGACATCACTGTTATCAGTTTTAACAACCTTTTAACCGCTGAAGTTTTGGATCAGGTGGAAAGTCTGTACGGAAAAAATCCTGAGGAATCCATTCGGTATTTGACAAAAGACGCCATGAGATTGGTCATGATCACGGATCCCAAGAGGTCTACAGGATGGGTACTCATTGCCCCGGCGTCTTTACTTGAGCTCAACGAGATACTCAAACTGATCATTCTCCTTTCAATTTTCACCCTTTCCTTTCTCCCTATTTTTATCCTTTTAAATCTGAGGGCAGAGCCGGAAGTTATCTGGTCCAAGAAAATTAAAAAGATGCAAGTTCAAATCCTAACTGGATTTTTGGATCAGGGGAAGGTTAGTCCAAAGGATGCAGCCAAAGCTCTCCTGGATAATTCCCAGGGAATCAAGGCTCAATTACGGAAGGTCTTAGGTAAAGTAAAGAAATCGACCCGTCCAATTGTGGATGAACTTATCGATAAAAGTTGGGAAGAAATTCTCAATGTTCTAGGGGTTCAGGGACAGTCTCCCCCGGGATCTTCATCCACAGACATTGAAAGGATTGAGAAGTTATTAAAAGAAGCCCTGGCCAGAGGGGCTATTTCTGTTTCCGTACCACCACAGCAAGACAACCCTGAAAAAGTACCGAAGGTTGTGAAGAAAAAGGTTTCTGAATCTCCTGGTTCCAAAGTCGAGGACTTGGAAGAACTTGAGGAAATCGGGGATGACGAGGAGTCCGAAGATCTAGAGGAGCTGGAAGAGATCGATGATGCTACAAATACCGACGAAGTGGAAGATTTGGAAGAATTGGAAGAACTCGAGGAGATAGGAGATACTGAAAAGGAGAATGAGCCTGAGGATCTGGAAGAACTTGAGGAAATCGGGGATGCCGAGGAATCGGAAGAGTTGGAAGAACTGACAGAACTTGAAGAGATGGGAGAGGCTGAGAACTCAGACGAGCCAGAAGCTTTGGAAGAACTGGTGGAAATCCTTACGGATGATGAAGCGGAAGAACTGGAAGAATTGAATGAGGCAGTAGAACCACCGGGGGATGAAACACTGGTGGAGCTTCTCCCGGAGGCTGAAGAAAGGGATCTGGAATATTTGGAAAATGATGAGGATCATACTTCCTCGGGGACCATACTGGAGCCTTTGATCGAACCTCAGGACTTTTATCTTTACCCGGGTATTGGATCCCATAATAAGCCCCTGGGCGATGACCTGAAAGTCATCGGTGGGGCGGAGTTGATTCCTATCGGGGAGGAAGTGGCTTCGGATCCCCAATTTCATATGAAGTCTTTTACCATGGATGAAGTCGCTTCCTACTACAAAGATATGAGCCATAGTTTTCTTGTGGAGGATCAGGGGGTGTTTTCCATTAGTTCTGAGGCCTATAATCGGACGCATGAAGTTCAAGATTCGGAATTCACCCAGCTCATTGACGATGTGGTTCATAAGAATATTGGTCCCCATACCTTCATTTTGGAAGGCGAGAGCCAAAATACTCCGGAAAGAATTTGGAACTGGTCATCCGATGGATTTGATATGGATTTATTGCTACAGGGTTACCGGGGCGGAGACCTGGGTATTTACAAATCTATAGTAGATCTCTCCAGTGGCTTTGAGGCTGTGGGTATTGCGGTTTTGGAAAAGGATGAAAATGGGTATTTTTCCCAATACTCTGTGGGATTCTCCGATTCGGGGAAAAAGAATCTCCTGGTTGGGTCCGATAGTCCATTTGCCCAGGAAATTTTAATGAAATCTGGAATTCACATCTTGGACGGACGGTATAAAGCCAGTCTTATTCATACCTTTTTAGATAAAAAAGATCTTAAATTCGTCAAAGCCCTCGTCGTTCTTCCAATCCGTTTTCATAGTCAGGGGGCCCATCTGATTCTAACCATGAAGAATTATCCCGCAGAAATCCTTGATCGCTTGTCTCCCAAGAAAAATATCCATTAAGTCAAATAAAATTAGATTATTCTCGTTGATACTAAATCCAAAATAGATTACTATAAAAGATAGGAAAATACTTAGGAGGACTTATGGAAGCTGTTATTACGGCTCTGATAGCTCTTCCCGTAGGACTTTTTCTGGGTTGGGTAGTTCGGCTGGTTTATGCCAAGTACCAACTTTCTTCTTCTGAGCAAAAGGCTGAAAGATTAAAACAAGAAGCTTACAAAGAGGCAGAGAACAAGAAAAAAGAAATGTTGCTCGAGGCCAAGGACCAACTTCTAAAGGAAAGACGGTCCCAGGAGAATGAGCTCAGAGAGCGGCGGGCTGAACTTGCCAAGCTTGAAAAGCGATTGCAACAGAAAGAAGACAACCTAGAGAACAAGATCACGGGAGTGGAGCGCCAAGTTTCAACCTTCGCACAGAAGGAAAAACAACAGGGCGAGAGGGAAGAGGAATTAAATCGCAGGGAAGGGAGCATTCACCAAGAGCTGGAAAGAATTTCCGGCATGACATCGGAAGAGGCTAAAAGAGTCATTATCCAAAAAATGGAAAATGATGCCAAACACGATGCTCAGATTTTGATGAACAAGATTGAACAGGAAGCTGTGAGCAATGCCGAACGCAGAGCTCGGGATATTCTTGTGACCACGATCCAGAGGGTCGCCACAGAGGTGACTTCCGAGGTTACAGTGGCTTCAGTGAGCCTGCCCAACGACGAGATGAAAGGCCGGATCATTGGAAAAGAGGGACGGAATATCCGTACTTTGGAAACACTAACCGGTGTGGATGTGATTATTGATGATACCCCAGAGGCTGTGGTGATCTCTTGCTTTGACCCCATAAGAAAGGTCATTGCTAAGACGGCTTTGGAACGGCTTATTTCCGACGGACGGATTCATCCAGCCCGGATCGAAGAAGTGGTTCAGAAAGTGGCTAAAGAGATCTCCCAGACGATCTACGAGGAAGGGGAGCGGGTTGTATTCGACCTGGGCATCCACAACCTTCCACCAGACCTGGTCAAGGCTTTGGGCCGATTGCATTTTAGGACCTCCTACGGTCAGAACGTGCTTTCCCATTCCAAAGAAGTGGCCATTTTGGCGGGAATGATTGCCGCAGAAGTGGGCCTCGATAGGGATATTGCCCGGCGGTCCGCCCTTCTCCATGATATTGGTAAGGGGATGGAATCCGAAGGGGATGAGAATCACGCCGAACTGGGTGCGGAACTGGCCCGGAAACTGGGTGAAGACCCACGGATTGTGAATGGTATCGCCAGTCACCATAACGATGTGGAGCCCATTTGTCCTGAAGCTGTTTTGGTCCAAGTGGCGGATGCGATCTCTGCTTCAAGACCGGGAGCTCGTCGGGAGACCTTGGATAACTATATCAAACGTCTGGAAAGCTTGGAAAAAATCGGTGAATCCTTTGAGGGTGTCGATAAGTGTTATGCAATTCAAGCGGGCCGTGAGGTTCGGATTTTAGTAAATCATGAAGCGGTGAACGATGTTCAAGCCAAGGAATTGGCCCGGGACATTGCTAAGAAGATTGAAACGGAATTGAAATACCCTGGTCGGATAAAGGTAACTATTATCCGGGAAACCAGAGTGGTGGAGTACGCCCGCTAAGGGGCTCCATGCCTGAAATATCAGCCCTGCTTCTCGGAGACCTGGTAGGTACTCCGGGATGCCGGGCTCTTTTTTTTAAGCTGCCTGAACTCCTTCGGCGACTTGCGCCGGATTTGGTGGTGGTGAATGGGGAGAATGCCCACCATGGTTTCGGCCTCCATCCGGATCAAATGAAAGAGATTTTCCAATCTGGAGTGGATGTGATTACCACAGGAAACCATGTGTGGGAAGAACCGTCTTTGCTTCCGTTCTTAGACTCCGAACCCCGGTTACTTCGCCCTGCCAATTATTCCCCCGACCTCCCCGGTAGGGGACACGTCATCCTGGAAAAAAAGGGCTATAAAATCGCCGTGATGAATTTTCAGGGACGTCTGCAAATGGCCTTAACCCATGATCCCTTCAGTTTAGCCAAAACCCTAGTGGCCCAAGTACGCACAGAAACTCCTTTGATTCTGGTGGACTTTCACGGGGAGTCCCCGGAAGAAAAAGAGGCCTTCGGTTTTTATCTCGATGGTCAGGTAAGTCTGGTGGCGGGGACCCATACCCACATTCAGACAGCGGACTTGAAGATACTCCCGGGAGGGACCGCTTATATCACAGACTTGGGAATGTGTGGCCCTGTCCCCTCGGTGATCGGCGGAAATATAGTGGAATCCGTAAGACGGAATAAAACCCAACTTCCCATTAAGATTCCCCTGGCCGAAGCACCGGGGGAACTGAGAGGAATCTTTATCGTCATGGATTCGGAGACTGGAAAGACCTTGAGCACCCAGGTGGTTCATGAACCGGCCTAAGAAAAAAATCCCCCTCATCCACCTTCTCCGACAGAATTGGCCAGAAATTCCCCAGGAAAAACTTTTGGCTCTCATTCTTTGTGGTGAGGTGGAGGTGGAAGGCGGGCGCATCAAAGATCCTAAGTGCCTGGTGAATCCTGATGCGGTCCCAAGACATCTTCCCCCCAGGTTTGTATCCCGGGGCGGTTGGAAACTGGAAGGGTTTCTGAACTCCCTTTCTTGGTCCGTGGAAGGGAAGGTTATTTTGGATGCCGGGTCCTCCACCGGAGGATTTACCGATTGCCTGCTCCAGCGAGGGGCGGTTTTGGTTCACAGTGTGGATGTGGGACGGAATCAACTCCACTGGAAGCTGCGCAAGGACCCGCGGGTAAAGGTTCAGGAAGGGACAGGGATCATGGACGTCCTGGATTTGGATCCTCCAGTCTGTGGGGCTGTGGCCGATCTTAGTTTCCGATCACTCCGGGGGGCCGCCGGGCACATCCTCCACCTCACCACGGAAGGGTGGCTCATAGCCCTCATCAAACCTCAATTTGAATGGAAAAATCCCACCGAGGACTTTAAGGGGATAGTACCCACTGGTGAACTAAAGGGAATTCTTAAAGAAGTTTTACAGGATTTGGAAAAGGAAGGGATTTGGGCCCAGAAGCTTGCTCCTTCTGAGCTCCCCGGTTCCGATGGAAACCAGGAGTTTTTAGCTCTTTTGACCAAAACACCCGGCCCGGATTTTGAGAGCTTATTTCCCTCGAACTTCTCCTTTTAACCTTTTCACCGCCTCCAATATTTTGTTCAAATGGGCCCGGTAGGTGGATTCCCATGCATCGGCCTGGGAAATGGCTTGCTGCTCAATCCAGTGAAGCTCGTTTTGCATGCCCTGGGAGTTCAGCGGTCGAAGTTCTTCTTGGATGAGATTTTTGTCCGAGGTTTTTACTTGCTGGTACAAGAAATAGGTGTCACAGGCCTCACACTTCAACAGTCTTCTTTCCGTATTGCGGTAAAACAGAAGCAAATCCTTATCCGGTATGCGGAGATTCAGAAATTCATCGGGGAATTCCTGGTGGATTTTTGGGGAGGATTCATCCAAATGGTTTGTAATCGTCCAGGGTTGTTTTAGAGGGGTGCACAGGGGACACGGTTTGGGCTGTGGTAATCCCTGTATCCAAAGGTTCAGAATTTGGATCAAATAGTTTTGATTTTCCTTGTAACATTCTTCGGGATAGGTTGCGTCGGGGTTGCGAAATCCCGAATCTTGGAAAAAACCGTCTACTTCCCCTGGGGATATTTCGGGATGGAATTGCAGGGCGATGGAATGGGGGGCTTGGAAAAAACCTTGGTGACGGGTGATTTGGGAACTTCCCAGAGCGTGGACACCTTCCGGCAGGTCATAAGTATCCCCATGCCAATGAAAAACTTTCCAAATATTCGGCAGAAACGGAAATAACTCTAAGGCTTCCGGGTTGAGCTCCACGTCAAACCATCCGATTTCCTTTTCCTGGGCCGGATAAACCCTGGCACCCAAAGCCTGGGCCATAATTTGGGAACCCAGACATATCCCGAAGACCGGTTTACCCGTCTCCAGAAGATTTTTTACCAGGGCAATTTCCTTTTTAATCCAATCCAGGGGATCATAAACGCTCATGGGACCCCCTAATATGATAAGACTCCCTATCTCTTCGGGAGAGGGTAGACTCGGGGCGAGAGGGACCAGGATTTTTACCATCTGGTAGTGATTGTTTTTAATCCAAGTTTCAATTATTTCGGAGTTTTCAAAGTCTGCATGGGTGAAAAGATGAATTTTCATACTTCATCTTATCAAAAGAATGAAACCAGGGAAACACTCTCCCTTGTGCGGGAATGCCATTCCCATTAAAATCCCCCTATGACTCGAAACGAATGGAACCAGAAACTTTCAATTCTTCCCCAAGGTCCGGCAAATCGGGACAGGGAAGATCTCCTCACCCGACTTTCCGAATTGAAAATGCCGGGAGAAACCCCTGCCGATATGACCTGGGGTCGCCTAGTGGATCCCGCAGGGGCTTGGAACGGTCTTCTTATCATTACTTCAAAAACTCTGGCCTTTGTTTCTCCTTCTGGTGGACCCATTCGCGTTTGGTCCTTGAGCAGCCTTCAGAATCTCAGTGCAAAGATTCCCTTGACCCCAGGGATAACTTGGTCTTCCGGGTCCTCTAAGTGGTCTTTTGAAACTGCTGCCCTGGAGACCATGGCTGGTTTTTCCCCGAATGAACCAATAAAGGGAAGTATGCATAAAGAGTTTGAATTAGAACTCATGATTCCCACAGCCCGAAGATTCATGGAAGCCATTACACCAGAGTTATCGATTCTCCTGCCTGAAGCCTGGGGTCTGGCGGCGGCTTGTTACGATCATCAGGGAAATCTGAAGGAGATACAAAAGGCGTTTTTAGCCTTGAGTTTCCTGGGGTTTCTTCCGGGCGCAGGACCTGGTTTGGATCGAATGAAAATAATCTTTCGGAAACAAGTCCTGCTCTATGAAGATGTCCAAGAACTGGCATTTTTTTTCCTGGATGTGGAAAAACATCTTCTGGCTAAGCGGACCTCTTCCTGGGGGAGCGGACTGGGTCAGTTGAAAGCTCTGGATCAGAAAGAGGGGACAACCCGGTATACCGTGGCTGCGGAGGCTTTGGTACATTGGGCAGAGGTTTTCTTGAAGTCTGGGGGACTGGATCCCTCGGATTCGGAATTTCTTAAAAAATT
>CAZUXL010000009.1:0-17077 GCA_964624355.1 uncultured Spirochaetales bacterium | reverse complement strand
CCTAAACAAAAAAACACAAACACAAACAAGAGAATTTCTTAAAAAATTGAATTCCCGGGTCATGAACCCCGATATCCCTGTCCAGGCCGGCTACTCTTCCAGCGGGGATGGTGGGAAGGTTACTTCGGAGGAGCCGAAAACCGCCCTGGAACTGGAAACGGTTCTGAAGAAATTGGATGACCTCACGGGGATGAAACCCATTAAGGATCAAATTCACACCCTGACGAACCTCATGAAGGTTCATAAAAAAAGAGAAAGTCTGGGATTAAAAGCCCCTCCTGTGAGTCTCCACTCGGTCTTCGTGGGCCGTCCCGGGACGGGAAAAACCACGGTTGCCCGGCTATTGGGGCAAATCTTCGCCGCCCAGGGGTATCTGAAACGAGGCCATTTAGTGGAAACAGACCGGGCTGGTTTAGTTGCCGGGTTTGTAGGACAGACCGCCGGCAAGGTGGATGAGGCTGTTTCCAAGGCTTTGGATGGGGTTTTATTTATTGATGAAGCCTACACCCTTTCTCCCGAAGGGGGGGGGAACGATTTTGGTCAGGAAGCGGTGGATACCCTACTAAAACGTATGGAGGATTATCGGGATAGACTCGTAGTGATTGTGGCAGGGTATCCCAAGGAAATGGAGAGGTTTTTAGACTCCAATCCCGGTCTGGCCAGCCGGTTTTCCCGGAGATTCAACTTTGACGACTACACCCCCTTGGAATTGGAAAGCATCTTTCAGAGATTTATGAACGATGCGGGGATGCATCTGACCGATTCTGCCCTAGGCAAACTGAGGGTTTACCTTAAAGTGTATTACGACCGCCGGGACGATCAATTTGGGAACGGACGCATGGTCCGGAATTTGTTTGAACGGATTTTGGAGAACCAGGCCAACCGTTTAGCCGACACGGTGGACCTGACCCAGGAGCTGTTGGTCAGCATTCTGGAGCAGGATATTCCCAACGAATAATCCTTGTTCCCAGGGACCCTTTAGCTTAAACTTGAATTATGAAAGTCAGGTTTGCCACCTTCAACACCTTTAACCTGGTGAAAGAAGGAGTTCCTTATTACGGTCGACAAAATTATAATCATACGGACTACCAAAAGAAAATTCATTGGTGTGCGGGACAACTGCAAGCCATGGATGCGGATTTTGTGGGATTCCAAGAGGTTTTTCACCGGGAAGCCCTGGAGGATGTGGTACGTCTGAGCGGTTTGTATCCCCAAGGGATTATCGAGGTAGCGGGGGAGACTGGGGATTTGCCCCGGGTCGCTTTCGTAAGCCGCCTTCCAGTGATGAAAACCCAGATTATCGACAGCTTTCCCCCGGAAGCCCGGATCGATGCGGAAGGGATTCTGCTTCCCTACGACCGGTTCCATAGACCTATTCTAAAAGTTTGGGTGAACCTCCCCTCGGGACAAACGGCGATTATTTTTGTGGTACACCTTAAATCAAAGCGTCCTCTCATGACCGAGGGGTCCCCGCGCCACGACCCTTGGGAGGATACAAAGGGATTGGTTCGATCCCTGACTTTACGGGCCTGCGAAGCCGCTGCCTTACGATATTTAATTTTAAAGGAAATCTCCCATACTAAAACTCCCTTGATCGTTCTGGGGGATTTGAATGATGCCGCCCATGCGGTGACCAGCGACATTCTCCAGGGAAAACTCCCCCAGAAGAACTATCCCTTGGAAGTAAAGTTTAAACTTTGGGATATCCTGCTGTATTCTTGCAGCGACCTTCAGGTCAGAAAAAGCTATAAAGACGTATACTACACCCATTTGCATAACTCCCACTATGAATCATTGGATCATATATTTGTGAGTCAGGAATTTGTGAATGAAAATCCCCGGTGCATCGGCAATGTGGAGTACATGAAGCTCTTCACCGATCATCTTATGGATACCGCCCTTACGGACGATCCGCCCCCTTCCCATACCAGTGATCACGGACAGGTGGTTATTTCCATCCGCCTCAAATCTCCGGGGGAGAATTGAATCATGGGGGATCAGTCGGTTCCTGAAAAATCAGAGTCGGCTAAACTCAAGGAGGAATTGTCCTCCTATTATCTTCCTTGGCAGTTGATAAAGGCCTTCATGGAAATAGGGTCCATCCCTGACCATTCCCAGGAAGCCCAAGTGGGTGTGGGATTCATAGATATTGCGGATTATACCTTTTTATCAAAATTTCTCAGTCCCAAGGAAAACCAGATCCTGCTTAACGGTCTTTACACCGCTTTTCGCCATGTGTTGGAACGCCATGGGGGATTTTTAAACAAAATTGACGGGGATTCTTTGATGTTCCATTTCGATGGGGTGATCAATTACAAAGTAAGGGAACTTCCTCCGGATGAACAGATGAGTTATATAGCGCGAAACCTGTTTTTTACTTGTGTGGAGATGCAGAGAGTTTGCGTTTTATTTAATCAGGCAAGCAGCAGTTTTCTCATCAACCAAGCCAGTGAGGAAGATAAAAGAGCCCTCCAATCCGCTTTTGACATTATCAAAACCCTGAGGGAAAAAAAAGAACTTTCCAACGCCATGGAAGCTTTTTTCCAAGTGAGGATTCGAATTGGGGCCAATATCGGGGAAGTGATCATCGGAAACTTCGGCCCCGAGGGATCCAAACAGTGGGATGTGATCGGCTTGCCGGTGATTGATGCCAAAAGGATGGAATCCACCGCACCCGTGGGAGGCTTGAGGATTTCTGAAAACTTTTTTAAGCAGCTGGAAAAATTGGGGGTCGTGGAGGAGTATCACAATCGTTTTCGTCGGGAGGCGGAGATTTTAGGCAGTGTGTACCGGGGAATTACCACGGAAGAATTATTTTCCTTTAAGGAAGTGGTCATCCAGGAAAAAAAAGGGGCTTCCTTTCGAACCTACAGCGTCCAGGTCAATTCTACTCTCCCGGAAGCCATGACCCACCAAGTGGAAAGTCTATTGGTGTACGGGCAGATGGGAGCCGATAGGATTATTAAAATCCTCCAGTACCACCGGGGCAATCATTACGTGGTGGATGCGATCGAAAAATTATTCCTCCAATTAAACCTCGTCATTCGCAAGGAAGACTTACTGGAAGCGCTTCAAGAAGAGCGGTACCATAAGATTCTCGAAGGAGCGAAAAAGCAAGGCAGGGATCCTATCCAGCTGATTCGGAAGAAACTTTCCCTTTTTAAGGTCTTTTCTCTCCTCGACAAATATCTGGATGTGGTAAAAGTGGAAATGTCCTTGGAAAAGGCTCCCGAATTCCTCACTTACGAGCACCGCATGGCCTATTATAGAAAATCCCTTCCCGATCAATACCATAAGGGTAAAAAACACATCATTCAAAAAAGCTATTTTTTTGAAGTGGTTTTTCCCTTGGTTTTTGAAAGCCTCAAAGCCAGTATTTTGGAATATCAGGAAACTCAAAAGGGAGAAATCTTGGAGATTTAGGAGAGTTAAATCCCTTGCGGTAATTTGCATTCCTTTATCGACTGGATTAAAATGAATTAACCGGGGGCTCTTATGACCATCGATGAACGCCGTTCCAAACAAAGATTCAATGTGAGTCAATTTGTGGATATTTCCTTTATGAAGGAGGACTTTATCCCTGTGGTGGGCTTAAATATTTCAGAAAGTGGTTTGCTTGTAAAATCTGATCGTCCTCTGGATCCCTACACCAAGATTTTTTTTATGATCTCCTTGGGGAGTGATGGGGAGCCGATCAAAGGAGAGGGTTTGTCCATCCACAGCGATGAAGAGGACGGACAGTACCTCATCGGGGTGCAAATTATCGATATGAAATACCAGGACAAATTAAAACTGAAAGCCTTTTTGGAGAATCTTCCAGCCTAAGCGCCTGCGCAAGGGAGTCCTTCAAAAAGCGGCTCTTCTCCCTCCCCCAGGGACAAGAGTTGTACTGGGTAAAATTGGTTCCACTGAACCCCGTCTAAGGTGAATTCCACCGGGACATAATTCTCCCCCATGCCGTAACCCCGGTTTCCCGTGACCCGCTCCACCAGGACCGTCTGGGTTTTCCCCAATAGGAATTTCCGATACCGGAGTTTTTCCTGGACCATGAGGGCTTCCAGTTCCAGGGTTCGCTTGGTTTTTTCATCCTCGGATATTTGATTCTCCGCCAGGTCGGCTTTGGTGCCTTTACGCCGGGAATAGGGGAAAATATGTACATGACCGAAGGTGAATTGCTCCAAGGCCTTGAGAGATGCTTGGTGATCCTCCAGGGTTTCCCCGGGAAAACCGGCAATCAGGTCCGTGGTAATATTAAAATCAGGATTTTCTTTACGCAGAGCTTGGGCTAAGTTGGTAAAGGTCTCCAGGGTATAGTTTCGTTTCATTTCTGAAAGCACCTTCGGGCTTCCAGACTGGAGACAAAGATGAATCTGTGGACACAGCCGGGGATGATTCAGAAGTTTAAAAAACCGCGGCCCTAAATTTTCCGGTTCCACGGAAGAAACTCGCAGGCGCCAATCCCCCTCCACTTCTAAAATCCTCTCCAAAAGGTCTTCAAAGTTTTTCCCTTGATCATCGTAGGTGGTGATGTTGATTCCCGTGAGGATGATTTCTTTGAACCCCTTATCCACCAAAGCTTTTATATTTTCCACCACTTGCTCCAGGGGGCGGCTCACCGCCGGGCCGCGGACAAAGGGAATGATGCAGTAGGTGCAAAAGTTGTCACACCCGTCCTGGACCTTCACCGTGGCCCGGGTATGGTAGATTTTGTCCGCTACGGAGTAGTCGAAGAGGGCCTGGGAAGGGGTGCTTTTAATGGTCCCCACGGGGATGGTGCCTGAGGGATCTTCTCCCCGATAATGGGCTTCCACCAGGTTGAAAATCTGACTTTTATTCTGGTTATCCACCACGTAGGTGATCCCATCCCTTCCTTCCAATTCGTCCCGGGCGCTTTGGGCAAAACACCCCGTGACGATTACCAAGGCCCCTCGGGCAGTTTTTTCCGCTTTATGAACCGTGTTCCGACTTTTCCGGTCCGCCTTGTTGGTCACGGTGCAGGTGTTGATGATCTGTACCAGGGCTTCTTTCCCAAAGGGGACGATCTCCCATCCCGCCTTTTGAAAATCTGTGGCCAGGGAGTCGGTTTCATATTGGTTGAGCTTGCAACCCAGGGTTTGGAAGGAAACGGTCCGGTTCATCACTAAAGGATTTCCCCTTTGTTCAAATTGGGATCTTGAAAATTCACCGCTTCCAGGGGACTTTCAGGGCCGGTGGGGGACTCCTGGTCCGCATCCCGTTGGCCCAAATGTGCCATTTCCCGGCGGTAGAATATGAAGGTTACCGCAGAAGCCAGGAGATCCGCCACCGGAACCGCCACCCAGACGCCCATGAGCCCATTAATCCCGTAGGACTGAAAAATTAAGGGGAGAATGTACAGCAGGGGAATCAAAAAGAGTACTTGCCGGGAAAGAGAGAGAAGCATGGCATGTTTGGGCTTTCCCACGGACTGAAAGTAGTTGGTGGCCATGATTTGGAAACCCAGGAAGGGGAACATCAAAAAGAAGATCCGGGCTGCGGTGGTTCCCATATCCACCAGGGCTGGCGGAGAGTTGAAGAGCTGAAAAGTGACCTGGGGGAAGATTTGTATCAGGATAAATCCCACCAAGGTCACTGAAGTAGCGGCGATGGTGGTGAGGGTCATGACCCGGCGCACCCTCTGGTACTTTTGAGCCCCATAGTTGTAACCGATCAGGGGTTGAGAACCCATATTGAGACCGAAGAGTGGGAAGAGGAAAATCATACTCACGGAAAAAATGATTCCCATGGCGGAAATGGCCAGACTTCCATAACCCGGGGCGATGAGTTCCCCGTAGGCTTTGAGCTGATTATTTAAAATGGCATTCACTAAACTGGCAGCGATCTGCATGAGAAAGGGCGCCACACCGATGGTTACGATCCGCAGGATGATCTCTTTATTTAACCGCAGGTTCGGCCAGGAAAACCTCACGTGGGCTTTCTTTCCAAAGAAGTACGCCAGCACCCAAATACTGCTCACCGCCATGGAAAGGACCGTGGCGATGGCTGCCCCTTTGACGCCCCAGCCGAAGACCATGATAAAAATAGGATCCAGAATGATATTGATCACCGCTCCCATGAGCATGGTCATCATGGCTACCTGAGGGGCTCCGTCGGAACGGATGAAGTTGTTCATTCCAAAGCTGATGGCATTGAATAAGGACCCCGCGGCTACCACCGAGAGATAGTCCCGGGCGTAGGGCATGAGTTCCGGTGTGGCTCCGAAAAGTACCAGAAGGGGGTCTAAAAAGACAATTCCCACTAATCCCAGGACAGCGGAAATGATGACCAGGAGTACAAGGCTGTTTCCCAGGGTTTTTTCCGCCATTTCCCGGCGTTTTTGACCCAGATAAATGGAAAAGGCCGCGTTGCCCCCGATTCCCACCAGCATTCCGAAGGCCATGGCGATGAGCATATAGGGAAAGCCCACGGTGATGGCCGCTATCCCCTCCGCACTTTTATCCCCCAAACCGATACCGATGAAGTACCGGTCGGCGATATTGTAGAGGGCTTGGATGATCATTCCCGCAATAGCCGGGATAGAATATTTCAGGAGAAGGCCTGCTATGGGCTTTTCCCCCAGTTCCAGGGATCTGTCTGTTTTCATATGGTCTCCTATAGTTTGCTGATAATCCGGAAGGCATCCCGGAGATGGGTTTCTAAGGACTGATGATCCTCGGGGGTGAGGGTTTCCAGTATCCTTTCCATTTGTTTTTTGACCGAGGTCTGCCGGTTCTCCACGTGGGTGAGGCCTTCAGGTGTAAGACTTATCCAGAGTTTTCTCCTGTCCTGGGGATCCGGGGATCTTTGGGCTAAACCCTGGTCCACCAGTCCATCCAGGAGGGTCGTGAGGCTTCCCGGTTTCATGTCCAGGCATTTTCCCAAAGTGGAGGGCAGGACCGATCCCTCTTTTGAGGTGATCATCATGGCCTTTTCCTGACTCCGGTTGATCTTGTCCTCTTCCCCTGTCCACACCAGCTTGCTGGAAACCTTGGAATGAAAAAGAGGCATAAATTCGAAAAGAAGGTCCGTAAGGTTACTCATAAATCTAATGATTAGAAATCTAACAAAATAAGAAGGGAAGGTCAAGGGGAATTGTAACTGTCCTGGATCAAAACTATAAGCCTTGTGTCAGGCAATTTCGCATTTTTTAAAAGACCTGATCTCTATTTTTGCAGGTTTTGCTCTCATCCAGTTTTGGCTTTACATTCTCTCGGCAATACCAATATCAATTTTTGGAAATCAAAGTGGGAAAGTACTCCTGAACAGGATACCGGAGAAGACTTTCCTCTGGATATTGGGGATTCTCATTACCATTTTAGGTATTCAGCTGTTATTGGCGAACGGGTTTTCTAATATTTTTGACGAGGTCATTTTGTAAGACTCTAAAATTTGACTCTTTTTAAATCAAGTTCCATACTTCATCCCATGAAGCGTCAAATGATAATTTCCATAGCACTTACACTCCTTTTCCCTACTGTCCTTAACGCCTTTGACCCTGAGAAATCAGGACTCATTTCCCCTGATACGAGACTCCTTGGTTGGGCGGAGGGTGACTTGAATAAAGACGGACGGGAAGACCTAGCTTTAGCACTGGAAAAATTCGGTGGAAGTGAGAAGGAACAAAGGAGTGTTCAAATTCTCCTAAGAAATGTCGATGGGACCTTTGGTTTGAAGTTGGAGGCCAGGGAAGCCCTACTTCTTTCCTCAGAAGGAGGGATGATGGGGGAGCCCTTTGAGTCCCTAACCATCAAAAGTAATAGCCTTTTTCTATCCTTTTCAGGTGGTAGCCGGGAAAGATGGACGGAGGCTTTCCAATTTCAATTCCGAAATTCTGGGTGGTTTCTGATTGGACTGGAGATCACGGTTTATGATTCCCTCAACCTGGATTACACTAAGAACAGCTATAACTACCTTACCGGAAAAATCCAGAAGTTAGAGTCCCTGGAAGAGCAACCAGAGAAAGAAACCTGGAGCAGTTTTGATAAATCGGCTTTGATTTCTCTTGAAAATTTTAGAGCATCAGATGATTATTCAAAATGAGAATTTGAGCGAGTTTTTTGCGAACCAAAAAGCCTCAGCAGTTGTTTTCAGTCAGCCTCATTTGGGCCCCTGCCGCCGGGCGGCTACCTGAGTCGGCTCCGGGGTACGCCTTTCGGCTCCCGTCCGCCCTCCGGTCGGACCGCTTTCGCGCCCTGCGCACCCCTGGGGCGGTCCCTGGACTCCTGGTCTTTAGGCTGCGTCGGTCTGCTAAGTTGTTTTTTCAGTTCCACCGGGAGCCCGCTCTCAAATTTCACCAGTTCCCCGGTTTTGGGATGGGTGAAAGCCAGCCGGCAGGCATGGAGGGCCAGGCGGCCTTTGGCTCCGGGAAGTCCATATTTTGTATCCCCCACCACGGGGCAGCCGATACCGGCCATGTGAACCCGGATTTGGTTGGACCTTCCGGTGCCCAGCTCCAGTTCCACCAGGGCCCTGCGGCCCACGACGTTGACCACCTTGTAATCCGTAATGGCCTCTTCCGCCTCGGGTTCCGGCCGATTTAGTTCATATACCCGGAAAGCTGCATTTTTTTTAAGCCAATTATGTATGGTTCCCTGGAGGGGATCCGGGACGTTTTCCACCACCGCCAGATACCGCCGGTCCGTAACCTGGGCCGCCCAGTCGCTCCGGAGTTTTTCCTGGGCTTCCTCGGTTTTTACAAACATCATGATCCCTGAAGTGTCCCTATCCAGCCGATGGACCACCCCCAGCCAGGCCCCGGTGTACCGTCCCTCTTGGGCCCGGCTCCTTAGACCCTCTTTGTGGGGTTTTTTACTCAGGTAATCCCGGACAATTTTAAAGGCGGTACGCTGGGTTTCTTTTTCCGTGGCTACACTCAGGAGTCCCTCGGGTTTTTCGATAACAATGATGGTGTCGTCTTCGAAGATTATTTCGACTCCGAAACCAGGGGTGCCGGCAAACCTGTGGGAACTGGTGCGTTCGGACTTGGGACGGGTTCCCGCCTTGGCGGGGCGGGGGCGGTTTCCTGTGATAGGATCCCGTTTGAGGGCGGGGCTTGGGGAATCGGAGGGGGCCATGGTTCGGGGTCGGGTGCGTCGCATGGTTTCAACTTACTACGAAAAGGGGGGGCGGGCCAAGTGTGGTCAACGGATCAGTCTATCCAGTATGGGTTTTAATTCCTCAGGATTCATGGGTTTAACAAAAAAACCTTGGGTGTTCAACTGGGCGGCTCTTTCCCGAGTGGCCTCGTCTGCATACCCGGTAACAAAAATGATAGCCGGGGGTTTATGGTTGGAGGAAATAATTCTCTTCGCCACTTCAATTCCATCTATACTCCCTGCTAAACGGATATCCATGAGTATGACATCGGGGTGATTTTCCCGGGCATTATCCAAGGCCTTTTGACCGGAGGTCACATGGGAGTGAATTTCATAACCTATATCTTCCAACTGTCTTTCCATAAGCATGGCTATGGGTAATTCGTCCTCCACGAGTAATATTTTAAGTTCTCTCTTCATCATACCCTTGCTCCGTAGAGATCGCTTTGGAATTCTAAATGGAAATGGAAACCCTTTTCTCCGGAAAGTTTCACATTTCCCGACATCTGACCTTCTCCTAAGTTATGAACTAATTTCAGTCCGAGGGCTTTCTGGTTTTTATAATTAAAGTCCAAGGGAAGTCCTATTCCATTGTCATGGAATGTGAAGATATAATGATTTTTATCCTTGAGATAAAGTTCGATTTTAATGGTTCCCCTAAGGTCCCCGGGAAAGGCCCATTGGATTGAATTGGTTAAAAGCTCATTGAGAATCAAGCCCAGGGGAACCGCTGAATCTAAGAGAAGGGTTACTTGCTCAATTTTATTTTCCACATGAATCTTATCCATGGGTAGACATGCCTTTTCCAACAGGTCTGTGACCAGGGTATCGAAATACTCTGCCATGGGTATTTGAGAAAGATTTTTCTTACGCAAAAGCAACTGATGAACCTGGGAAATGGCGTTAATCCTTCTTTCCGTGGTGGACACCAAGTCCCGTACTTCCTGAGTTTGATACCGACTGGACTGCAAAACCAGAAGACTTCGGACGACCTGCAGGGTGTTGTTCGTTCTGTGAAAAAGTTCCCGGATGAGGGATTCCTTTTCCTTCAAGGTATGCACCAGTTTTTCCTGGGAATGTTTTCTCTTCTCGATCTCCTCGGTCAATTCATCCATCTGCACCAGTTTCAGATGGGTTTTTACTCGGGCTAAAACCTCGGCCGCTTGGAAGGGTTTCGTGACATAGTCCACTGCCCCTTCACTGAATCCCTGAAGCTTCTCATCCTGCGAACCCAATGCACTGATAAATATGACCGGTATTCCTGCGACTTGGGGATCGGCTTTCAGCTGCCTGCACACTTCATGACCGTCCATTATTGGCATCATGATATCCAGAAGGATCAGATCCGGGGGAAATTGTTTGACCGTGTTTAACACTTGGGAACTGTCGGTGGTAACCCGGACTTCATAACCTTCACATTCTAAAATTTCACCCAAAACCTGAAGGTTCTCTTTCGTATCGTCCACCACAAGAATGACGGAGTTACTGGACATGGTGTTCCTTCCGCCCATCCAGTTGCAACTGTTTTAAGGCCGCCAAGTCGTAGTTATTCACCAGTTTGTTTATATAATTCCCCAACTCGGGGTCAGTTTCCATGGCCGATTGTGCTAGAACCCGCAGTTGGGAAATACTGCCGCTGGCGAGGGCCGTTTGGAAATCATGACACCACGGAATGGGCATGTGCTCCAATCCCCGGGAGTTTTGTCCCGACTCTCTCGGTGGGATTTCCGGAAAAAAATGTTCCAATGCGGTCTCCAGGTCCTGTTCCCTGAGGGGCTTTGGAAGAATTCCGTCCGCGCCCGCTTGGATGAAGGCTTCTTTTTCATTAGGGGAAGAGGTGGCACTGACCCCCAAAATCACCGATTTTTTCCCCGATCCTTGCTCCCGTAATTTTTTTGTAACTTCGATTCCCGATAATCCCGGCATGTAGAGATCCATGAAAATGATCCCAGGGTTTTGGGTCCGGAAGATATCCAGGGCTTCTTCTCCGTTGGATGCTTGAAGGACATTGTAACCCCTGGTTTCCAACAGTTCCCTGAGCAGGTCCCGATTGGATTTTTGGTCATCCACCACCAGGGTGAGGGGACGGAGATCCTCGGGATTTTTAGACGGGGGCTTGGCAAATTGCGGGTCGGATTGTCCCGGTTCCAGGAGAATCGATTCCATGACTTCGTTAATCACGTTCAACAGCTTTTCCCCGCTGGTGTAAATTGTTCTAGCTTTATTTTTAGCCGGTTCTGGAAGTGACGGGTCTTTTTCTAGAAACCGGGAAAAGCCCAGGATGGCATTGAGGGGAGACCGGAGATCGTGTCCAAAACTCGTCCAATTGAGGTGCTTCTGCTGCCTTTTTACCTCTGATAAGAACTGATGAAAATGGTATTGGATTCGCCTTCTAAGTTGATCGTTTACCAGCGGCTCGAAAAGAAGCTCCATGGAATCCGTTACCAGGGGAAGCGGGGGGCTGTCGCCGGTCATCTTCTGCGAGTAAAGATAGAGAATTTCCTGTTCTTGTCCTTTCTGGAGGATGATCTCCCCACCCCCCGGGTTCCAGGCATCATTTTCCAAATCCCAAATAATCAGCTCAGGTTTTTCTGTCTCACTACTCTTTGACATGGGAAAATCCAATAGTTGGATATCTGGGTTCTCAGAAGCGAGATCTTTTACGAGACTTGTATATTCAGGATTTGATGTAAAAAGCCTCAAAAAAAAGGATTTTTTCATGGATTACCCATTTCAGCTTAATGCATGGGACCCGGAAAAAAAAGCACAGGGGATAAAAATTCGAGAGGTCCCGGACTTTATTATTTTCTTTGACGCAATCCTGGAATTTTTGAAATATAATAAAACCTAGAAACGGAGAGAATTCTCAGTGGAAGTGATAAATATCCTATTAATACTCCTTTTCCCCCTCTTTATAATTTTTACAGTTATCTTTTTTATCCCCCACAAGAAATCCCAATTCCATGAGGTAAATGCCCTCCTTGAACAGATGTCGGAACGATTGAAACTCGCCACCAGTGTAGCCAAAATCGGAGTTTGGGATTGGGATATTCAAAAAAATGCCCTGATCTGGAGTGATACGATGTTTGAACTCTTCGGAGTTCCCAAACAGCTGTTCGACGGTAGCGTGGAAGCCTGGGCCAGGTGTGTCCATCCCGAGGATTTACCTCAGGCGCAAAGTAAGCTTCAAGACTCCATTGAGAGGGGCGTTCCCTACGACACTAGCTTTCGCATAGTGCTGGGGGATGGGTCATGGCGGTATATTAAAGCCTACGGATCCTGTCTGAAAGATAAGGACCAAAAGATCTTTAGAATTTTAGGTGTAAACCAGGACGTGACAGACCAGAGACTGGCAGCAGAAGCACTCCAGGAATCTAAAATTCTCTTGGAGACGGTCATTAACAGTACCTCGGATTTTATTTTCTCTGTGAGGGCTTTGGATTTCACCATGCTTAATTTTAATGAAAGCGTGTTTAAATACTACCTTTTCCAAGGGGTTACTATTTACAAAGGAATTACCACAGAGCAGCTTTTCCCCGATGGGGATTATGTTCAGTTATGGAAGGATCTTTACCGTAAAACTCTTGCGGAAGGTTCGGTCAGAACGGAATACCACAGTTTTTATGGAAATCGGACTTTTGACCTGAACTTGAACCGTTTAATTAGCGACGGGGAGGTCTTTGGGATTTCAGTTTTCGGGCGGGACATTACCGAAAGTAAACGGTTAAATCAGGAACTTCGACAAAGTGAGGACAAATACCGTCATCTGGTGGAAAATGCTCCCCTGGGAATTTTCCAAAGGGAGATTGACGGAAAGTACCTGTTCATGAGCAGCGGCATGGTGAAACAAATGGAGTGTTCCACCGAAGAAGAATATTTGGAAAAATATGCCACGGTAGCCCAAAGATGGAAAAATCCGGAAAAGTACGGGGAGTTCATGGGAATCCTTTTACGGGATAAACAAGTTCTGGGGTACGAAATGGAGGTCGCCATGGTGGATGGCTCCCAAAAGTGGATTGATCTCTATGCTTTTTTGGATCCCACAGAAACCTTGATCAATGGTTTTACAGTGGATATTACGGACCGTCATCTGGCGGAAGAAAGCCTTTTGGAAGAAAAATTAAAAGCCCAACAATACTTGTCCATTGCGGAAGTCATACTGGTGGCTTTTGATGACCGTGCCCAGGTGCAGTTGTTGAATAGGAAGGGGTATTCGGTTCTGGGATACGAAGAAGGGGAGCTCACAGGAAAGGATTGGTTTAAGACCATTCTTCCCCCGGAAGAATACGAGAGGGTTCGCCGTGCCTACGGGGAACTCATGAATGGGGTCCAAGGCTCCTTTGGATACTATGAAAATTATGTTTTAAGAAAAGACGGCCAACGGCGGCTCATTGCCTGGCACAATACTGTTTTAAAAGACGATCACCAGAGGATACTGGGAACTCTGAGTTCAGGGGAGGATATCACCGAGAGAAGAAAAATAGAGGAGTCCTTGAAGGCCAGTGAAGAGCAATTCAGAAACCTGTTTGAACAAATGTTCTCAGGATTTGTACTTTTGGATGTGATTTGTGATGAGACTGGTCGACCTGTGGATCATCGTCTGGTCCATGCCAATTCGGAATTTGAAACCATGACTGGTCTCAATAGGTCAAAAGAGATAGGGCTCACTTCCCAAAACCTCTCCTTTAAGTGGCCTGAGAGTGTGGCCCAAAAGTATTATGAAATTGGTCTTCACGGTGGAACACTTCACTTGGAAAGGTATAACGAGTCCTTGGACCGGTTTTACGAGGTTCGTGTATTTTCTCCCAAAAAGGGCCAATTTGCCCTCCTGTTCAACGATATCACCGAGAGAAGAAAAGTCGAGAGTGAATTAAATGACTATAGGGTTAACCTGGAACGCTTGGTGGAAGAGCGAACCAGAACCCTGGATGAGACCGTGAGTAGTCTGGCTTTGGCAAAAGAAGCCGCAGAAGCCGCCAACAGGGCCAAAAGCACCTTTCTCGCCCACATGAGCCATGAGATCAGGACCCCTTTGAATTCGGTTCTCGGGTTCGCCCAAATACTAAGTCGGGATCCTACCTTGTCGGCATCAGGGAAGCTGAAGGTTTCCACTATCATAAAAAGTGGAGATCATCTCTTGGCTTTGATCAATGATATCTTAGAAATGTCCCGGATTGAAGCCGGATTTACAGAGACAAAATTAGAACCCACGGATTTTTTCGAATTACTCAAGGAAATAGAAACCGTGTTTCGAATGAAGGCCGAAGAATTAGGGTTTCAATTGGAAATTTTTCGGGATGAGACCGTTCCACAGTGGATTTTAACCGACAAATCCAAAGTTCGTCAGGTTATCATTAACCTTGTGGGAAACGCTTTGAAGTTTACAAAAAAGGGCGGTGTCAAAGTGCACGCCAAATACACAGATGGAAATATCATGATACTTTCCGTAGCAGATACGGGGATCGGCATAGCCGAAGGGGACCTGAACCGACTCTTCAAACCCTTCGAGCGCATCACAGCGGGTCAAGAAATGGCCCAGGGAACCGGACTGGGACTGGCCATCAGCCGGGAGTATGCCCATCTTTTGGGGGGGGACATTCAGATCACCAGTCAAAGTGGGGTGGGTACCACTGCAATTTTGTACTTCCCCGTCCAAAATATTCCCTCCGGGGAGGTTTTAAGTGAAATCCATACCAGGGTTTCTCGGTTGACTCCAGGTCAAGAAGCTTTAGAGGTTCTTATTGTGGATGATTTAGAATCCAATAGAGATATTTTAAGATACCTGTTGGAACCCCTGGGCTTCCTGATCCGGGAAGCGGCCAACGGCGAAGAAGCCTGTGCCCAGATAGAGAAAAATAAGCCTTCGTGTGTTCTCATGGACCTCGTTATGCCTGTCCTCAACGGTTACCAGGCCACGCAGAAAATTCGTATGATTTACACCCCCGAGCAGCTACCGATCATTGCAATCAGTGCCAGCATTTTTGACTTGGACCAAGGACGCTTGGAGTCCGCCGGTTTCAATGCCAGCGTCTCAAAACCCTTCAAAGAGGAACAGCTTTTCCAGATCCTTTCCCGGGTCACGGGGGCGAGGTTCGATTATGAAAACCCCGAGTCCTTGAATGCAACGCCGGTAAAAACCCCGCCGATCGTCCCTTGGGATGCTCTCCCGGAGGGGTGGACCGAGAAATTAACCCTCGCCCTGGGGCAGGGTAATATTACCAGTATCAAGTCCTTAATCAAAAAATTACCAGAAATTCCAGGCCTCTTTCTTCCCTGGCTCTCGGAAATGACCCATACCTATCAACTGGACCGCATACGCTCGTTAATGACAAAAAAAGAAGAGGAGAGGAATTTAAATGAAAAATTCTGAAGGTACCGTCCTGATTGTGGATGACACCCCGGAAAATATCCGGGTATTGGGGGAAATCCTGGAACAGGAGGGGTATGAAGTCTTTGTGGCGGAGAACGGCCAACGGGCTTTAGATATTTTAAATTCCAATTCCATTGATCTTGTCCTTTTAGATGTGATGATGCCGGAGATGGATGGGTTTGAAGTTTGCCGCAGGATCAAGGCTACGGCGGGAACTGCTTCGATCCCGGTGATTTTTCTCACAGCTCTGGATTACCCGGAGGATGAAGAGCGTGGCCTCTCCCTGGGCGCTGTGGATTATATTACCAAGCCCTTTAAGGTGGAGTTGGTGAGAGCCCGGGTGGATACCCATATATCCCTTTTTCATGCCCGGGAACGGTTGGAACAGACCGTAAATCGCAGGACCCTGCAGCTGGCCGAGTCCTACGCGGAATTGAGGAATCTGGATGCGGCCCGACAGGATCTCTTGCAAATCCTCTATAAAAAACTTTGGGATCCCCAGACCGGCCTTTTTGGTATCACCGAAGCAGCCTTGGCTAAAATCAATCCTTCCAGCCCCTACGCCCTTCATTTGAAGGAAAATTACAGACAGGGGAAAGATGATATGGTGAAATTCATCAACTCCGGTTTATTCCTTTCCTCCACTTCCAAGTCGGCCGGATCTGGACTGCGGCCTATGAATTTAAACATTGTGGTGAATCAGGTTTTGATGGATTGCCTTCCCTTACTGAAGGAAAAAAAGCTGACTCCCGTGGTGGATACATCGATGAAGGATCTTTTAATCACGGCGGATATGGACCTTTTTTATCAGCTTTTTTTAACGGTGATTCAAACAGCAGCGGCATTGGGCACCCAGAACAGCTCATTTCAAGTGGAGTATGAGTTGAGGGATGGGAAAACTTTATGCCGAGTGGTGTTTAAACCCCTTTCACCTGTTCCTGATTCCTTGGACGCCTTATTTGACCCCGACCAGTCGGTTTGGGCCAAAACCCCCGCGGCCAAACTGGGATTACAGATTACCCTGGCTTCCAGAATTGCTTTGGCTCTGGGAATTGAAGTAAAAACTGAGTCGGACGAGATTCAATTAAAGATAACCCTTTCCATGCCAAGTTATGAGAAGAAGGGGGGCTATGTCATCGCCCTACCGACGTTCTAGGCTTTTTTGATAAACATGGGAGGCGATTTTTTCCAAGGGTAAAACTTGGTCCACGGCTTCCAGTTTAATGGCTTCCTTGGGCATCCCGAAAACCACACAGGTGCTTTCATCTTGGGCCACTGTGTAGGCTCCGCTTTCCTTCATCTCTTTCATTCCCCGGGCCCCGTCGTCCCCCATCCCGGTCATGATGACCCCGATGGCATTTTTTCCCGCATTCATGGCGCAGGATCGAAAAAGTACATCCACCGAGGGCCTGTGCCTGGTGACTAAAGGTCCTTCTTTGATTTCCACGTAGTAGTTCGCCCCGCTTCGCTTTAAAAGGGTGTGGAAGTTCCCTGGGGCAATAAGGGCCTGGCCCCGAAAAACCGCATCCCCATTGGAAGCCTCCTTCACGGTCATGCGGCTCAGGGAATCCAGGCGTTGGGCAAAGGATCTGGT
>CAZUXL010000008.1:0-47810 GCA_964624355.1 uncultured Spirochaetales bacterium | reverse complement strand
TCTTCGGCCATCTTGTGACTGGCGGCATTCAGGGCTTCAATTTTTGATTTCATTTCCGCCACATCAGTTCCCTCAAGGGCTTTCTTCAAATCCGCAATGGCAGCATTTACTTTATCTTTATCGCCTTGGGAAATCTTATCCGCAGAATCCTTTAGAGTTTTTTCCAGAGAATAAATCAGATTATCCCCTTCATTTTTAGTGAGGGTAATCTCTTTAAAAGCCTTGTCTTCCGCGGCGTGTTCTTCCGCCTGCTTCACCATGTTTTGAATCTCGCTTTCAGACAGACCAGAAGAAGATTCGATCCTGATTCTCTGCTCCTTCCCGGTACCTAGATCCTTGGCGGTGACGTGGACAATACCGTTGGCATCGATATCAAATCCCACCTCAATCTGAGGAACACCCCGGGGAGCCATGGGAATATCCGTCAAATCGAAGCGACCCAGAAGTCTGTTCTGCGCCGCTTTTTCCCGCTCACCTTGGTAAACCTGGATGGTCACGGCGGTCTGATTATCCGCAGCGGTGGAAAAAACCTGGCTCTTTTTAGTAGGAATTGTGGTATTTCGTTCAATAAGTTTGGACATCACCCCACCGTAGGTTTCAATTCCCAAGGATAGGGGGGTCACATCCAGTAGAAGAACGTCTTTCACGTCGCCGCCGAGAATACCACCCTGAATTGCCGCACCCACAGCCACCACTTCATCGGGGTTCACACCCTTGTTGGGTTCTTTTTTAAACAGTTCCTTCACCAAGGCCTGAACCTTGGGAATACGACTGGATCCACCCACCAAAAGCACTTCATCGATTTCTTCAGGTTTTAAACCCGCATCTTTCAAGGCTTGCAGACAAGGACCTTTGGTCCTTTCGATCAAATCATCCACCAACTGCTCAAACTTAGCCCGAGTCAAGGTGACTTGAAGATGTTTAGGACCGGAAGCATCGGCGGTGATAAAGGGAAGGTTGATAGTGGTGGACTGGGTTGAGGACAATTCTTTTTTCGCATTTTCAGAAGATTCTTTCAGGCGTTGAAGTGCCATGGCGTCTTTGCTCAGATCGATGCCTTGTTCGTTTTTAAAGGTTTCCACGAGCCAATCAATGATCTTCTGGTCAAAGTTATCACCCCCGAGGTGGGTATCACCATTGGTGGATTTCACTTCAAACACCCCATCGCCCAACTCCAGGATGGAAACGTCAAAAGTTCCTCCCCCCAAGTCGTAAACTGCGATCTTCTCGTCTTTGCTTTTTTTATTCAGACCGTAAGCCAAGGCGGCGGCGGTGGGCTCATTCACAATCCGTTTTACTTCCAGACCGGCAATACGTCCGGCGTCTTTAGTCGCCTGGCGCTGGGCGTCATTAAAATAAGCAGGAACGGTAATCACCGCTTCAGTAACAGTTTCGCCCAGGTAATCTTCCGCTGTTTTCTTCATTTTCTGAAGCACGGCTGCAGAGATTTCGGGAGGGGAAAACAGCTTACCGCTGATATCCACCCTCACATCCCCGTTAGGACCGTCGAGAACCTTGTAGGGGACCATGGTCATTTCCTGACTTACTTCACTGTATCGGCGACCCATGAATCTCTTGATAGAGTACACAGTGTTCGAAGGATTGGTCACCATCTGGTTTTTGGCAGGTTGTCCCACCAGTCTTTCGTCTTTATTGTTCCAAGCTATGATGGAAGGAGTAGTTCTCATTCCTTCGGAGTTGGCGATAACAATGGGTTCTCCACCTTCCATAACCGCCACGCAAGAGTTAGTCGTCCCCAGGTCAATTCCAATGATTCTTCCCATAATTATTTCTCCTCGCCGAGATTTTTCTCGACATCTTCAATTTTATTTTCGTTATTATTAGACTCGTTTGTTTGTGCAGGACCCACTTTCACCTTAGCGGTGCGCAAAACCCTTTCGTGGAGATGAAAGCCTTTTTGGAATTCCTCCACCACCACCAGGGCATGACCTTCCGGTCCTTCCTCCCGGGAAATGGCCTCGTGATGCTCAGGATTAAAGGGTGTCCCCAGGGACTCCAACCGCTTCAGACCGTATTTTCGTTCCAGAGTGGAAACCAACTGCTGCTCGATCATGGAAATACCCTGGTGAAAATTGTCAAAGTCCCTACTGGATTCACTGGACTTGATAGCCCTTTCAAAATCATCCACCACATTTACCAAATCAGCCAAAATATTCTGATTCCCGTACCTTATGGACTCTTCTTTTTCTTTTTGAATGCGTTTTCGAAAGTTATCAAAATCCGCTGCTTTTCTCAAATACTGATCTTTCAGATCGGATATTTCTTTTTTAAGCGCTTCATTTTCACTTTTCAGCGTCTCAGTTTCTGAATTGCCAGGCTGATTAGTTGACTGATTTTCTTCGGTCTCCACGAAGACCTCAGGTTCCTTTGGCTCTTTGTTTTGTTCGGACAAACCGGCCTCCTTAGAAAGATTGATTTATATAAAATTAATATACAGAAAGAATTATTTTTAGGAAAGAACCCCCTATGCAGCCTCAAGGATTCTCCAAATACACGATTGTGATCTTTTGACATACTCCCAAAGGCCCTCGAAAGGGTATGAGACAAAATGACCCTATATTTTAAATTAATGTATCATTTTGTCCCCTTTAGCTCCAATTTGCACAGATGAAAAAAAGTTAAAATTTTTTATACAAATTTCGAAAAAATGAAAAATAGGGGCTGAAGTATTAAATACTTTTTATATTCTTTTTAAATTCTTTTTAAATTCATTGTTTTTCGGTGACAAAATTTTTCATTTTTTTTATTTAACCTGTAGGGTTCAGTGGATTGACACAATAGTGAACGTTCACTTACTATCATTTTGAGGTGATAATATTAAGGCACAGCAAAGAAGGGAGGAGATCATTCTGGCAGCGAAATCATGTTTTTTCAAAAACGGTTTCCATCAAAGCTCCATGGATGATATCGCCCGAATGGCAAAAATCAGCCCTGCTCTCATTTATAGACATTTTAAAAGCAAAGTAGAGCTCATCCAAGCTCTGGCTATTCAGGCAAAAGAAGAAGGTCAAAGGAATTTTGAAGAAGCCCTGGGTCAGCCTAGTTTAATTCAAGCATTGGAATCTTTATTCGAATCGGATCTTCATCATGAAGAATTTCACAAAATGATCCCCCTGGAAGCTCAGATCCATGCCGAAGCCTTTCGAAATCCTGAGATTGCCCAAATGCTAAAGGATCAAATCACCCGGTTCACCCAAGAAATGACCCTATTGGTTTCCCTCGCCCAGGCTCGGGGAGAAATAAACTCCGATCTGCCGCCAGGAGCCATCGCCCAAATGCTGGTGGTATTCACCCAAGGTTTTACTTCCACCTTGGGAATGTTGGGAATTTGGAATTTTTTTACTGATCCCTATTATTCCAGCCTTTTTCGGTGGGTTTATACTAGAATATTAGGAATTGACCAAGAAACCCAGAAAGATTTGATAAATATTATACGTGGTAATTTAAGGGATGAAACCCCAAAAGTATCGGAGGATCTATGAGCATTATCCAGTTGACCCAGGCAAAAAAAAATTACATGCTGGGAAAAACCGTGGTCGAGGCCGTAAAAGGCGTGGACATCAGCATTGAAGCCGGAGATTTTATTTCCATTGCAGGCCCTTCCGGGTCTGGGAAATCCACAATTTTAAATATGATCGGTCTGATCGATACTCCCACCAGCGGTGACGTGATTATCGACGGAAAATCCACAGCTCTTTTAAAAGATCGGGTTCTCACGGATCTCAGACACGACTTCATCGGTTTCATCTTTCAGAGTTTCAACCTCATCCCCGTGCTCACGGTTCGGGAAAATGTGGAATTCCCCTTACTCTTGGGAAAAAAACCTAGGATCAACAAAGAGACGAGAGAGTGGATTGATTATCTGATCCAAGAGGTCGGATTGGCCGATCACCTGGCCCATAAGCCCAACGAACTTTCCGGCGGCCAGCGTCAGAGGGTGGCGATTGCCCGGGCTTTGGTAACAAAACCCCAGGTAGTTCTGGCGGATGAGCCCACGGCCAACCTGGACTCCGTCACCGGAGAACAAATTCTAGAACTCATGAAAAAAGTGAACCGGGACCTCAACACCACTTTTATCTTCTCCACCCACGACGACAAAATTGTGCAAATCGCCGACCACATCATCCGGCTCAAAGACGGCCTGGTGACAGAAAACACCCGGAGGTCTTGAAATGATTTGGGCTATCGCCATTAGAAATCTTTGGCAACACAAAACTAAAACCCTGATTATCGGAATGCTGGTGAGTTTGGGAATCATGCTCACCTTCGCCGGCAATGCCTTCATAGATTCCATGATCCGTAATATCTCAGGAATATTCACCGAATACTACACCGGAGATATTCTCATTACCTCTTCAGAAACCTTGGGTGCTGGGGTCTTCGGAGCCCAGAGCGATGACATTTACGGACCGCCCGTAATTCCCACGATCAAAGAGTATGACAAGGTCATGGGCCTGGTTTCCGAGCTCCCCGGGGTCAAATCCGTTACCCACCAACTCTCTGGATATGCACTGATCAATCTTGAAGCGAAGGGAATTGATTTCAGCCTATTCTTTGGGGTGGATGCGGAAAGTTATTTTAAAACCATGACCGGAGTGGAATTGGTGGAAGGGCGTCTTCTAGAACCCGGTGAAGAGGGGATGCTTTTAGAGTACGACAAGTGGAAGGAATTCAAAGAACAAAAAAACCTGGTGGTGAAAATTGGGGATACCCTACAGCTGAACAATTTCGGTACCGGCGGTTTTAAAATCCGTGAAGTCCCTGTGGTGGGCATTTTCAAATTCCCCCGGGGGAATGATCGGATGTTTCCCATGAGTATGATCGACGCCCAGTCCATGAGATACCTTTTAGGTCGGGCTGGGGGGACTTCGGAAAAAGTTGTGGTGGCAAAAGAAGCCACAGCCCTCTTGGATGCGGACCTGGATAGCCTATTCGGGGATGATTCCCTGGGCTCCATTAACACGGGAACTAAATCGGTGAATAGTGCCAATGTATTTGATATCCTGGGGGATAAAAAAATACTTCCGGTGATGGAAACCAAGGATTTAAGTTGGCATTTTATCCTTATTAGAATGGAAGAAGGTAAAGATCCTGCACCACTGATTGAAAGGCTCAATAGAGAATTTGATGAAGCAGATATGTTGGTGAGGGCACAAAGTTGGTGGGAATCCGCCATGCCCGACTCCCTGACCTATTCAGGGATTCAGATGCTTTTTAATATTGCCATTTTCATCTTAGCCTTCGTAGCCATTATCATTATCATGAACACCCTTGTGGTCTCGGTAATGGAGAGAACCAGCGAAATTGGAACCATGAGGGCCTTGGGAGCACAAAAGTCCTTCGTGACCAAAATGTTCATCGCCGAGACCGGTTTCATCACCCTTCTTTTTGGTACCATAGGCCTCGCCTTGGGGGGACTGATAATTCTAATTCTAAATCAGGTGGGAATTAACACGGACAACGATGCCTTGAGATACTTGGGCGGCGGTGGTATCCTCCGGCCTACTATTGGTACTTGGCCTCTGATCCTTTCCTTTATACTCATGGGAATCATAGGTCTTTTTTCCTGGATTTATCCCGTCTTGATTGCTTTAAAGGTCAGCCCTCTTAAAGCCATTGCCTCAGAATAGGAGCCTAAGAATGTTATTACCTAAAATTGCCCTGCGGAACCTGAGCCGTCAAAAACGCCGGAGTATCCTCCTGGGAAGTGCCTTGGCTTTCGGGATGCTTATTCTCGTGGCCGTAAATGGTTTTACCGGCGGTTTGGTTTCGAATGTACAAAAAAATTTTGCTGACTTGGTTGCTGGCCATATCTTCTTTATCCAGATGGAGAAAGGAGATGACGGCCGGCTGTTAACCATGGTAAAAGACGATAAAGCTGTTATGGAAACTGTAAAAACCTTGGGATTGGAATATACCGCAGTCACCCGCCGTACCACCCAAATGGGAACAGTTATTTACAGCGGTGAATCCGTAGGTAGACAGATCACCGGTGTCAATTGGCTGGAGGATAACCTCCTCGCCAGCAGTCTTAAATTTTTGGCAGGGGATGCTAAAAATATGAACGGCAGTGATGGAATCATCATCTCCACTGCCCTGGCGGAGAACTTGGGACTAATTCCCAAAAAGACCCTGAGCTACAAAGACAAGGCCGAACTCAAACAACAATTGAGGATTAAATGGAAAGCCGCTGGCCAGAGTTATAATTTGGACAAGACCATGGAAGACGAAGTGAAAAGGTTAGAAGCCGAAAGGAAGAAACTGCAATTTGAAAAAGCTCCTCAAGCCATAGGTGAGGCGGTCTTAGTACAACTCAAAACAATTTACGGGCAACAGAATGTGGGGGACTTCAGGATCAGGGGTATCTACGAAGCCCAAATGGATATTTCTGCCTACACCGACCGGGAAATTTTAAATGCTCTGGTAGCGATGCCCAAGGGAAGTTACAACCTTTTTGGACTGTTCTTGAAGGATTATTCCAGTTTGGATATGAAGACAATCCTCCTCCACGCGGCTTTAAAAGAAAAGTATGACTTGATACCTTTGGAAAAAATCATGGGCCGAGATTCTACAACTATCGTCAGCGATTTGACGAAAGAAGATTTCAAAGGTTCCAAATCTTTGGTGACAAATCTGAATAACGAATTAGGTGCCCTCATCGGTATTCTCAATGGTGTTCAAGCAGGAAGTTTTGTCCTGTTTTTGATCATTCTTGCGGTGGTCATGGTGGGCTTGGTGAATACGTTTAGAATCGTAATTTACGAAAGGACCAAGGAAATCGGCACCATGAGAGCCGTGGGTGTTCACCGGAGTCAGATAAGAAACCTATTTCTGTTGGAGGCTCTATTTCTCTCCATCGGAGGAACCATTCCAGGAGCCCTTCTTGGTGTGGGTGTACTTAATCTATTGAAAATGTTTGAGTTTTCCAGTTTTACAGAAATGGCTTTCTTTTTGGACGGAGGTCGAATCACCGCAAGTGTGGATCCATTTCTCCTTCTCGGTTCCTTCATAACAGTTATGATCTTCACCTTGCTAGCGGCTCTCCTTCCTGCCAATCGCGCAGCGAAAATGGAACCTGCCCATGCTCTGCGTACTCAATTTTAATCAGGAGTGTTTCATGAAAAAAATTATTATTTTATTTTTCCTTTTAGCCTTGGGTACCATAACCTCCTTAAGCGCCCAGACACCGGACTGGACAAAAATACTCACCCGGATCGATGAAATGGCTGATTTTGAGAACAACGATTTCTCAGCCGAAATTACTGTGGTTTCACAAAAACCCAAGGAAGATGATTCCACCATGGTTGCCAGATATTTCCGTAGGGACAGTGAGAAAAAATTTACCATCGTCCTATTAAAACCTGAGATACAAAAAGGTCAGGGATATTTCAGCGCTGGTGATGACCTTTGGTTCTACGACCCTGAATCCCGGAAGTTTGCTTACTCTTCCTTAAAAGATAGTTTCCAGGATTCTGATGCTCAAAACTCCGACTTCAGTTCCAGCTCCCTGGAAGAGGACTACACCGTGACCACTTCATCGGATGCCAAACTAGGATCCAATGAAGTTTACATGGCCACCCTTATGGCCAAGGATCGAACAGTGCCGGTTCCTAAAAGAATTATGTGGATTCGTAAGGATAATTTTTTGGTTTTAAAAGAGGAACACTATTCACTTTCAGACAGGCTTATGAGAACCATCGCCTACCCCAAATATCAAACGGTAAATGGAAAATTCGTCCCGGCCTCCATGCTTATCTTGGATAATCTCAAACCCGGTGAAAAAACACAAATCACCTTTGCCGGACCTTCGGTAAGCAAGCTCCCTGACACGGTATTTAATAAAGAGTATTTACAAAGGGTGAATCAATAATAGCCATGGGGAATAAAATGATGAAACCTATATACATATTTTTATTACTTCCTCTATCTCTAGTAACAGCCCAGACCGACGATCTGGATGAACTTTTTGATGATCCTGATTCTGGACTCATCGAGGAAGCCGTGGTTATGGATAAACCAGAAGAATCCATTTTCTCAGGGGATAAATTCATCTGGGCTGGAGATATTACATCCACCATGGGGATGAAGTACGGATTTACAGAATTGGCCCCGAATACAGATAAACTCCTGGATGGTACTGAAAGACTAACAGTAAAAATTGGAGCCAAACTTTGGTTCGATGCCCGTCCGGATAAAAATTTCCGGGTTTTTGGAAAATTTACCACGGACTATCCGTTTTCCACAAAAATAAAATCTCTTGCGGATCCTTCAAAACCCTTCGGACCGGATAACCAAGTTTCGACGGCTATCCTAAACAATATAAAAATCTTTGAATTATTTTCCGACTTTAATTACGAGGAAAAGATATTCTTCCGCTTTGGGAAACAAACGGCTGCCTGGGGACTTTCACGGTTTTATCAAATCGCCGATCCCATCACCGTGGGAGTCAAAGACCCCCAGGATCCCACCGCGGACTTAGAGGGTCCCCTGGCCTTGAAAGTAGCCCTGCCTCTGGGTGTGAATAACCTCTATTTCTATTCCGTAATGAAGGAATCCTACATTCCCTCAAACCCTTTGGAATCCAGCCTTCGAGACCTGGGAATCGGTTTAAAAGCCGATTTTCTCATCCCCATTCCAAAGAATGGAATATTGGGAAATGGGGAATTTACTGTGGGAGGATATTACCAGAGAAATCAAGCCCCCAAAGCCATAGCGGGATTATCCACCAGTGTGGGAAATTTCCAAATCTTCACGGACCAAGCAATGAGCTGGGGATTGGATAGTTATAGGTTAAGCAATGAAACAGTTTTACTTGATTTGGATGGAGGTGGACCTTCGCCTTCAAAACAGATTAACCTGACAGAAAAAACCACAGAAGGTATCTTCTACAGTGCTACAGCAGGTACCATGTATGTGAACAATGACTGGCATTTCACTCTCTATGGGGAATACATGTATAATTCCGCAGGTTCGCCAGACGAAAAATATTTATCCAAGTGGGCCGAAACCCAGGCAGCGGAAACCTTAGGGTTTCTCACTAATAAGACCTTAATCTTTTCCGACCTCTTCGGATATTTAAGCCAGCACAACTCAGGGTTAAGCCTTTCACTTTCGGAGCTTTTCGGCAGTGATAAATTAGGAGCTTCTACCCTCTGGCTACAAAACTGGGTAGACCGCTCAGGGATGTCCACCACCACCTTGAGTTTTAAACCTTTTGACCACGTAGTCCTGGAAGGTGGAGCGACATTAGCCTGGGGTGAGGACGTAACGGAATGGGTCATTAAAAACTACGATCCTGTTACAAAGGGTCCCAAAAGACTTACTGGGTTTATCAACTTCAAATTAGGCGCCGGCAGATTTTAGTTTGGGGGAAGGAAGAATGAACAGGGAAATAATTACTTCCTTCTTCCTTCTTCCCTCCTCCTTCATTCAAATCTAATCGTAAGTTTATTCCAAATTTTTCTAAGGTTTTCAAAAGATTTCTGTTGCCAGAGAATACCCGCATTACCCACGATAGTGACGCTTTTATTGGGGTTCAAATCCTTTATATCAAATACAAACTTACAGAGGGTACTTATACCCGCACTATTCATAAAATCCAATTTAACAAAATTGAGGATTAGCCCCGGACTGTCCAGATCGTAGGCTTCCCTCATGAATTTTTTAATTTTTTCAAACTCGCTCAGATCATTCATTCGAAGAGTTCCATGGAAAGAAACAATCCGCGTTTCCTCATTGTATTCTATTTGGAACGCATCTTCGTTTATTCTCATTTTATAACTCCTCAATATTCATTTTAGCCTGAATTGTAAATTGGGGAGTTTCCCCCTCACCGGCGGGCACTCCAATTCTAAAGCTCAAGTCTGCTTGATAATAATTGATAATTGTCAAAAGTCCAATACCTGACTTTTCAGTGGATTTGCCACTGGCTGTTAAAAGATCAATATAGGTATCATTCACCCAATCCAAATCAATTAGATTATTAGCCATGCCCGATAAGGATTTTACTTGATCTTGATTGATGGGATTTGATATATCTATAAGTATATAGTCTTCATGGTGAAGAAGGACCAGTTCAATAATACTGTCCCTAGGATAGGCATATTTAACGGCATTTTCCAACAATTCATTCAGAATAAACGAAAGAGAATTGGCGATATTTTTTTTCGAAGGATGGGCTACAGCCATATAGGACGCTCCGAAATTGGCGATCAGTCCGCAGCGGCTCCAGAAGCTCATCACTTCCATGGCCGGGAGAGAGAATGATAAATTTATGGCACGTCTATCTTCTTGAATATCGATATTATTTCCTATAACTTGTTCCTTTAACATTTGAGTACCTCCCGTACTTTATTACTTCTGTCTGATTACCACCAAACTGATGTCGTCCTGTATTATGGAATCTCCCATATAGTTAAATAGATCTTTCATAAATTTATTGACAATCTTACTAGTGGGTAATTGCGAATACTTTTTCATATATTTACAAATTAACTCCTGACCAAATTGAACACCATTTATATCCTCCGCTTCAGTAATCCCGTCGGAATATAGTATCATCAACTCCCCCGGTTCCAACACAATTTCGAGTTGTCCAATTTTATCGGAGATATCTGGCATCAGCCCCACGTAAAACCCCAAATCCATGGTATCAATAATTTCGAAGTCTCCGGATTTTCTGAGGATGATGACCGACTCATGCTGACCTGTGACCACAAATTTTCGGTCTTTGTAAGTGATCAAAGCCAGAGTCATATTGCGATCTTCTTTAATGCGGTGGATATTGGCATAGAGTACCCGGTTGACGATATTCATCAATACTTGGGGATCGGTCACTTTCATCTCGGCCAAGGTTCTGATCACAGTTTGAGCCATGAGCATGATTATCCCGGAGGACAAACCATGACCTGTGACGTCTCCGATACCAATTGTGACCGTATCCTCAATATTTATAATATCATAGTAGTCCCCACCGACTTCATCGGCGGTCATCATAAGGCAGGAAATTTCCAAAAGTTTTACATCGTTGATTTCCTCCACCGAGGGGAGAACCATGGTTTGAATTTTTCGGGCAATATTTACCTCTGCTTGGAGACGCATGGACTCATCCCGGAGTCTTTCTGCATAGATTTCCAACTTCTTATTACTCAAGGAGATTTCGTTCACCAGGGCTTTTAATTTTTTCCTGGCGATCATGTTTTCTTGAAAAAACAAATCAATAACCACAGTGGAAATAAAAGGAATGAGAAACAAGGATGTGATGGTCATGATCTTGGTAGCGGATGGATCAAGACTATAGAAACTTCGTATATTCACTTCAAATTCTGGGAACAGAAAATGAATAACATAAATAATAACCACTTCTATAAAGCTAATAGTGAGGTGACGAAACCGTGATACCTCAAATAACGCTGCTAACAAAGGATAAGTAAGGACAACGAATAAAACTCCACTGGAGGAAACATTAGTCAGCATGATGACAAAAAACATCTGCAACTCAAAAATATAGATGGTAGTCTGTCTAACAATATTTAAATGTCCGCGGGCAGTGAGCACAAGACAAATCAAATATGCCACCGCCGAGGTAATCTGCACCGTGACCAGAAAGCTGGGATTGGGTATGGTAAAGAACACCAACCCAGCCCCCGCTGTAGCCACCAAGGTGAAAAAGAAATTCAATCCATTGACCTGCCTGGTCAGCTGGGTCAATTGGATGTCATCCCTCTCCGTGGTGCCTAATGTTAACAAGCCCTCAAGTAGTTTCATACTCTTCCCTTCGAAAGTTCACACCTACTTTCTTAATATGGTCACAAGTTGACTGCTGCCTTGCATCATCCCGGTAGTTTGAATTTCCAGATTTTTAAACTTTTTAGGGAGCTCTCCAAAAAATACTTCCAATTCCTTATTCGTATAAAAACCAGTAAAATCATTCCAGAGCAGATTCATTAACGTGTTTGCAGTCAAAGCGATGGTCGTCGTATCCGCTGTGCATAAATTAAAAAATACACCCTTCCTTCCAATACGAACCAAATGGCTGATTAATTCGTTTCGTTTTTCAGGAGGTACGAAATGCAGGACATTGATGGCGGAAACCCATTCATAGGAATCATTGGGAAAATCTTCCAGATCCTCTGTTATATCCCCAACTACCATTTTAATTTTGTCCGTAAGACCAAGGGCAATATTTTCTTTTTTTGCTCTTTCAATGGCAAATAAATTGAGATCTACCCCGGTAAAATGCATGTGGGGCAAAGCCTTTGAGAGGGATCTTAATAAAGCACCATTCCCACAACCCACATCCAAAAGTTTATCGGAATCGCTTATGTTGAATTTTTTAATATGTTCTATGAGGGCTTGTGAAAAATTGTCACTGACCTTGGGCTGGTAATCCTTACTAATTTTGCCATCGGATAATTTATCCAAACTGAGATTTTTCTTAAATGTGGCCTCGGCCTGATCCACGGATTTAACCAGAAAAGGGAGTCCATCCACAAAAGCAAGTACATCCTTCACTGGGGAAGAGGGTGTTAAAAGCAGACCTTTGGCGGTGAGGGTAATGCCCTCTTTTTCATCAACCCTCACAATCTCAACTCCTGCCGCGAAGTGGACCCATTTTCGAACTTTCTCCACATCGAAATCTTTCCTTTTGGCCAGTTCCGTCACCGAAATGGGAACATCCACTTTCAGGATCTCAAAAAATCCTGCAGTGTGGCCTGCGGTTATGGCAAGTCCCTTATATGTCTCTCCCGTAATTTGAAGGATTTCAGCCACGTAGGCTTTCATATCATCACCCATGATTTTCTCCTTGTTTAATTTCCTATTACTTGATTTCTCCCATTTTCTTTGGCTTCATAAACAAACCTATCGACCCTTTCATAAAGAACCGATGTGGGCTCCCCTGATTGATATTCCGTGACCCCAAAACTACAGGACAATCTCCCGCCTTCTGGTATGGAGATCTTTTCTACGGAGATTCTAAGATACTGTGCCAAATCATAAGCTTGTGAACCGGTAAAATCTGGGAGTAGGATCATAAATTCCTCCCCCCCCCAACGACAAAAAATACAGGAGTCCGGCAGCAGGCGCTTTATCCCTTGGGTGATGGCCACCAGCACTTCATCCCCCCTGCTATGACCAAAGACATCGTTGATCTGTTTAAAATGGTCCACATCAAACATGATGAGGGAAAATCGATTTCCTTTAGTTAGATTTCTGTCCACTTGCCTTTGAATAAAATCATTGAAACTCAGGCGGTTATATATATTAGTTAAAGGATCATGATTGGCTAGGTATTTAACCTGTTGTAGTTCATCATCTAACTGATCTTCCATGAGGGAGTCATGTGCTACCACGGTGTTGATGATCGCATTAAGGGACTCATTGTCCTGAAGTACTTTTTGGTATTTATCTACTAGTTCTAAATAGTCTTTCTTCAGGTTTGATAATTCTAGGGATATGGAGGAACCATTGCTTTTCTTTTCTAGTGAAAACTTCGGTTTACCCATTTATTCAGATACCCCCAAACTGCAAGGAAATCAAAATATCAAAACCAATTTAATTATAGTGTAAAAATTTCTAAAAGCAAAAGAGGACATAGAAAATGTTAAATAAAAGCTAAATAAAAGCTAAATAAAAGTTAAAATTATCCAGATTTTATTGAACTTTAATCCTATTTCACGGTATATTTTCCCCATGGATTTTCAAAGCTTGCTTTTTACCTTACCTGGAATCATCCTGGGGCTGGTGGTTCATGAATTTTTTCATGCCTGGACTGCGGACAAATTAGGGGATCCCACCCCTCGATCCCTCGGTCGTTTAACTTTGAATCCCTTGAAACATATCGATCCCTTGGGGTTTTTATTTCTAATTGTTGCCCGGTTTGGTTGGGCCAAACCCGTGGAGTGTGACCGGCGAAACTTTCGTCATCCTGCTTTGGGCATGTCCGCAGTCGCTTTGGCGGGGCCATTGAGTAATCTAGGTCTGGGTTTGATATTCTCCCTACTCACGGTCCTATTTGCCGCCACTTTTCCAGCAGAACGGAGTCTGGTTGCCTCCTGGCAGATATATGGAATAACCCTGCTCGATGCCACGGTTCAGATTAACCTAGGTCTGTTTCTCTTCAACCTCATCCCCATCCCCCCTTTGGATGGAAGTCATTTATGGATGGGATGGATTCCGGAGGAAAAGGCAGCGTTGAAATATCGACTTTACCGCTTTGGGGCCTTGGGATTTTTTGCTCTCCTGATTCTCAGTAATGCCTTTAATCTTCCTGTATTTTCCTTTTTAGGAAAAGGTATTGCCTGGATCTCCCAGGGACTCTATGGATTTTGGGGCGGCCTAACGGGAATCAGTCTGTAAATTCCAGGGTTTCAACCCTTCTTGGGCCTCAAAAAGTTCATTTAACCGGGCTATAAACTCAACTCTGGGGATATTTTTAGCCCCCAAACTTAAAAGGTGCTTTGTTTCCACTTGGCTATCGATTAGCGCTACCCCCAGGCCAACCAGATGAGGTACCAGGGTCAGAAACCCTGCTTTGGAAGCATTGGCCTCCCAGGAAAACATGGATTCCCCAAAAAATATTTTACCAAACAGCTCTCCGAAAAGCCCCCCAACCAATTTCCCTTCGGATCGGACCTCCACTGAATGAGCAAAGCCCAAATGGTGGAGCTCACAATACCCCGCTACCAGTTCCTCAGTCACCCAGGTACCCATTTGCCCAGGCCTGGGTGTGGATCCACAAGCCCGGATCACCGCTTCAAAATCCTGGTCAAAGGTCACTTGAAACCGACCCTGCCGGAGAATTTTTTTCATGGAGGTACTCACATGAAGGTCCTGGGGGTAAAGGACAAAACGGGGATCGGGACTCCACCAAAGAATAGGATCTTTGTTGCTGTACCAAGGGAAAATTCCCCGACTATAAGCAGACACCAGCATTCCAGGGCTAAGATTTCCACCCCAACAAACAATCCCCTCGGTGGAAGCGGATTCCACAGGGGGGAAATGAAAATCTTCCCACCATTCCAGGCGAGGCCAGTTAAGAGGTTGTAATTTCTTTTTCCGCTTTTCTGATCCGGATTTTTCCATTCTTGACCTCCACCAAGGCTGTCCCGCCGGATTCCAAATCTCCGAAAAGCACCTGATCCACAAACCAGGATTTCACCTGATCCTCCACGAGGCGGGCCACATTCCGAGCTCCGAATTCTTCGCTGTATCCTTGGTCTGCCAAAAGTTTTAGGGCACTCTCACTCACCTTCAGGGTGACCTTCTTTTCGGCCAACATGGCTTCAAACTCCGTGAGTTCCTTTTGAACGATCTGTTTCATGATTTTTTCACTCAGGCGATGAAAGGCCACAATTTTATCCAGTCGATTGCGGAATTCTGGGGCAAAGGTCTGCTCCACAGCCTTTGTAATGACCGAATTGGTTTCGACCCGGTTTTCAAAACCGATGAGAGACTTGCCCACATTTCGAGCACCGGCGTTGGAAGTCATGATGAGAATAACGTTTCTGAAATCAGCTTTTTTGCCGGAATTATCCGTCAAGGTAGCGTAATCCATGATCTGGAGGAGAATATTGAAAATATCTTGGTGGGCTTTTTCAATCTCATCCAGGAGAACGATTGAATGGGGCTGTTTACGAATCGCATCGGTGAGAAGTCCCCCTTCGTCAAAACCCACGTATCCCGGTGGAGAGCCGATAAGCCGGCTCACAGTGTGCTTTTCCTGATACTCCGACATATCGAACCGATGAAGTGATAGTCCCAGTTCTTGGGCTAATTGATTGGCCAGCTCTGTTTTCCCCACCCCTGTGGGTCCCACAAAGAGAAAACTAGCCACTGGTTTTGTCGCTTTGCGGAATCCTGCGCGGCTGCGTTTGATGGCCGTCACCACCGCTCCGATGGCCTCATCCTGCCCGAAGATACTAGTTTTTAGCCTGGTTTCCAGTTGTCCCAACCGCTCTTTTTCGTTTCGGTTTACCGTGCGTTCCGGGATTCTGGCCATTCTGGCCAGAATCTTTTCCACATGGGCCTCGGTAACGGTAAGATAATTCTCCCCCAACTCCCCTTCCCCATGGGCTTTTGATTCGGGGGAAAAATTCCGGACCCAGGCCCCCGCCTCATCGATCACATCGATGGCTTTGTCCGGTAAGTGGCGATCGTTGATAAACTGATCCGATAGGTCCACAGCGATCTTCAAGGACTCGGAGGAATACCTTACCCGGTGAAATTCTTCGTATTTAGGTTGTAGACCCTTGAGAATTTCCAAAGCTTCAGCCCTGGTGGGTTCTATGATGTCGATTTTTTGGAACCGCCGGGAAAGCGCCCGGTCCTTTTCAAAGTACTTCTTGTACTCATCGAAGGTGGTGGACCCAATACACCGGAGCTTACCTGAGGCGAGTGCAGGTTTAAGCAGATTGGAGGCGTCCATGGAACCCCCAGAGACCGCCCCAGCTCCCACTATGGTGTGAATTTCGTCGATAAAAAGAATAATCTTATCCATCTGAGAAAGTTCTTTGATCACCTTCTTCAGTCTTTCCTCAAAATCACCCCTGTACCGGGTTCCAGCGACCAGGGAGCCCATATCCAAGGAAAAAATCCGGTAGCCCTTCAGAGTATCTGGAACTTTCCCCTGTATAATCCTTTGGGCTAGTCCTTCGGTGATGGCGGTCTTTCCCACTCCCGGCTCCCCCACATGAATAGGGTTATTTTTCAACCTCCGGCATAGGACTTGAATGGTTCTTTCTAAGACTTCCTCCCGTCCAATCAGGAGTTCCAGCTTCCCCGCTTTAGCCAGGGCTGTTAATTCGGTGGTAAATTGAGCCAAGGGGTTCTTTTTTGCTTTTCCGGCAGGTTCGTCTTCGTTCTCACTCTCGGGCGATACAGAGTCTCCCCCTTCATCGACCTCTTCGGGTTCTTCGTCACCGTGGGAAAGTATTTGGAGAAGGGGAAGCCTCTCCACACCACAAGCCCTGAGGGCGTAGGCTCCATAACCTTCCTTTTCATCCAAAATTGACACAAGAACATCACCAAATTCCACATCCTCTTTACCGGAGGACAGATTATGCAGCATCGCCCTTTCCACCACACTTTGGAACCCTTCGGATTGTTCAGGGCTTTTTTCTTCCGCTGAAGAAGCAAGTTCGTGGGTAAAAAAATACTCCAACATGGATTTTAACTTTTTGATATTTCCCCCGGAAGACTTGATCAGTTTCAGGGTGTACTCAAATTCCAAAGAAACATATAAAAGATGCTCTGGGGTGAGATATTCGTGATGAAGTCTCTTGGACTCTTCAAAAGCCATATTAAAAATTGCTTGCATTTCTTTACTGATCTTCATACTTTATCCTAAGGGCTCCACTGTACATTTTAAGGGATACTCATTTTCTTTAGCCAAGGCTTCCACTGTTTTTGCTTTGGTTCTGGCAATATCGGAGGTATAGGACTTTCCCACGGATCCTTTGCCCTTTTTATGCACATCCATCATAATTTTAAAGGATTCCTCCTGACTAAGCTGAAAAACCTTAATCAAAACCCAAACCACAAATTCCTGAGTAGTAAAATTATCATTATGTAGAACCACCGTATATCTTGGCGGCTCCTTCACCTCATCCCGGGTTTTTTCCAGAAGATCTGTATTTTCATCCCAACGTTTGTCAGACATGGGTTAAATATAACGGGAACCTCCCATCTGGACAAGGAAAAAATCAGAACATACTGTGAACTGCCGGTCCATAAACCGATCTAATCCAAGGGATCAAAGGTTCCAATGGCCTATGAAGATTAAATTCGTCCAAAACTAAGTTTCTGCGGTTGTAGATCATTTTCACCACTAAATACCGTGTTCCATCCGCCACATAGTGATCTTCCACAAGACTCAGGGCAGCGACTGCAGGGAAATATTTGTGCCTCAAGAGATAATTCACCCTGACTCCCTCGCTATCCAGGATAAATTGGGTGGGAATAAGAAAAAGTATCCGCCATAGGGTGAAGAGCCCCAAAGTAAGGGTGCTGAAATCCAGGAGAATCCTCCCCAGCCAGGAATTAAGGGTTCCCGGTAATACGGCAAAATAAAAAGCAATGATAAAAACTAAAAAAACTAGGTAAAAAATATGGGGAGACCGGGAACTTTTCAAAAAAAAGGGGCCTTGGGATTCCTTTTTTATAGTGGGATGAAATTGTTCCAACTCCTGCATAAAAATACCAAGTTTTTGTACCCTGAGGGGAATATTCACATGGGTGGAGGTAAATTTGAGGTAAACCTTTCCATTGGTGGGATCATTTTCCACCTTCAATAAATCCTGGAGACTGAACTTTCGTTTCCAGAAGCCTAAGGTGAGGACCAGACTACCGTTTTCCAGGGTGTAGGAAACAGCTTGGTGAAGAAACCGAATGGCCAATAAGATGACAAATCCTAACATTAAACCGGAGATGAGGCATTGACCTAAACCCCAATCCCCCGAAAGATGAGTCATAACAAAACCAGTCCCCATTATCGCTATCACTAAGGAGAATAGGGTGATACCTAACCTAGTCCAGGAGTGGGAGTAGGATCTCAATTTTGAACCCTTACTTTTTTTAACTCCAGGTTCAGAGGATAGATTTTTGTTGCTTGATCCAGGGCTTTTTGCCTGGAATTGGAGTTTCCAAGCTTTCTCCAGGCTTCAGACAGTCCCAAAAAAGCTTGAAATCGAACGGTTTTATTGGAGATTTCTAAGTTTAATATTTTTTCAAAAAGATCTTTGCTCCGCTGAGGATTTCCCCCGAAAAAACTTGGGGAATATAGTCGTCCATAAGCCACCACGAAAAGTGCCCGAAGATTGTTAGGTTCTTTCTGTAAAATTTTTTCCGCTTCCTCAAGGATTGCTCCTGCCTGGGAGATAATAAAACCCACGTCTTTTATCCTGAGGAATTTAGTGCGAACTTCAACAAGAAGAGCGAGATTCCGTGGGATGGGGTTTTTCGATATTTCCAGGGCATATTTCTCTGCCTGCAAAAAAAGAGATTCCGCCTGGGATTTGTTTTCTATATCAATAAAAAATTGACCCGCAATGAGAAAGGCTTGAACTAAAGCTTCCTGCTGATCCGATGCGGAGGTGGAAAGAATCTGGGTTTTCACTTCCGTTAAGCCCTCGAGAACCTGGTTTGATTTTAGAGTTCCCGAAAAAACCTGGTCCGAATAAGCCGTTAGTAAAGCGTCTAGAGGAGGATCGATGGCACCAAGTTTCCCGATCCCAACCAAAAGAAATACAAGTGCCCAAGGGTTTTTCATACCACCAATTTAGAACAAAGTTTGTTGTGAGTCCACAGGTTGAGGGTCCAAGACTTCAGGGATATTTCTCATCACACCTTTTTTATTAATCAGGTCCCCCAGGGCATAAAATTCCATATCAACCCAAGGGGAATTGATGAGTACCGCTTCCACCTGGGTCTTTGTACACTTAGGATCCAGCCAAGTGGCCCATTTTTCCCTTTCCAACCGGATCGGAGAACGACTATGAATTCCTGCCATTAATTCATTGGGAGGACCGGTTAACAAACTGAAGGTTTCCCAATTTCCTGAAGGCCCTATCCACTTAGAATACAATCCCGCCAGAGCACCCACTTCGTCACGATCCTTAAAAGTGATGAAATAGGGGACCTTTTTTTTCCCCAGGGTCTTCCACTCAAAAAATCCGGAAAAAGGGATAAGAACCCTCCCCCCCACCATAGCTTGTTTAAAACTTGGCTTATCCCAGGAGTCCTCACTTCTGGCGTTAAAAGTAGATTTTCTCAGGGTGGTTAGACGGTCTAGTGATGCCCAGGGGGGAATCAATCCCCAGTTTCCTTCTCGGACTTCCATTCTCCCATCAAAAACCCCTACCAAGGGAAAAACTGGGTAATCAAAAGCGGATAATAAAAATCCCGGACCCCATTCCCTCCCGGGATCGACCCCGAAGACTTTTTCGAATTTTTCCCTTCTAATATTTAATGAAAGGTTGAAACACACCCTGAACTCCTGTAATCCGGCATATTTAATTGTAAAAATATAGTTACTAAAGTATTATGATAGTATTATTCATGATTTGAGGAGATGAAAGTGAAAAAGTACATGAGCCTTCTTGCCCTTTGGGCCCTTTGTGGTACAGCACTTTATAGTCAGGACATTTTTACAGCTTTGGAAAATAAAACCCAATGGGAATTGGCCGATGCTTATTGGAAGGTGGCGGACAAATTTGAATCTTTAGGGCAAAAAACAAGAGCTCAGGAATTCCGAAACCAGGCAAAGGCTCTTTATCCCGAATATCCCCAAAAACCTTCCGAGAACACTGAAGCCCCCACTGATAACCAAATCGTTCCCGAACCCTTAGAGGTGGTGGTGGACCCACTCACAGGAATTCCTGAACGTCCCTTGGTAAAAGAAAGAAATCTAAATGGTCAGAGGGTGGTGAGATTTCAGTTCTCCAAAATGATCCGGGGTTTCATCACCGAAGATATTAATCTCATCCTATCCGGAATTTCCCCTAAACTTTCAGTGAACGGGGCTCCGGATTTGGAGTATGAAGACCTTCTTGTCCCAACGCAAGACTTCTTCGCTCAAATTAAAGGAGAGGATTTCTCTCCGGACACACTTTTCATCTTGGAAACTCTTTCCATCTCCCCAGCCCCCGGGACTGTGGACGATTGGATCCTGAGGGTCTCAGCCCAAAAAGATCAGGAAGCCTTAAAAAACCTACCTTTCTGGAAGGCAAATCAGACTTATACATTTGAGCGGGCAGGAGATCTTTGGAAGCTAAGACGAATCGATTCCCAGGATTAATATATCTTGTGGTTCTCGCTCTCCTACCCCTTAACTCTTGGGGTGAGGTAGAGAACGGAAGTAAACCCACACTTTCTCTTACGAGGCCAGCGTCCGTAATCGTTAGATCTTGGGAAAGTGCAGGTAAAATCTGGTACTTGAGTGCCCGGGGAACCTTAGGATTTTACGATCCTGTAAAAGAATCTCTTCAAGCAATTTGCCATGAACCTTGGGGAATTTCCCAGGTCTTTTCCAGTGAGGGTTCATCCCGAATCGGCACGGTTTCCGGAAAAAGAATCCAGGTTTGGGATTGGAAAGAACAGCGATTGGTTCTGGATTTGGATCCTAAAGGCTTCGAAGGCATTCCAGCTCTCTCCCCCGAGGGTAAAACCCTGGGTTTCTTTCAGACCGATCGAACCTCACCAGGGGAAACCAAATTTTTAACCTTGGTGAATCTGGACACAGGCAAGGTCATTAGGCGGTACCCAGGGTTGGAGGGACAACTTTTTTTTAGAACATCCTCTCAAATCTTGGTAGAAAAGCCTGATGGCACCCAAAGTCTTCTTAATTTGATCACGGGGTACTATTCACCCCTGGAGAGTGTGAAGCTCAATTTTCCCGTCAAAGGCCCCCTCGGTATCACATCCGCCGAGGGTATAAAAAAACTGGAAGAAAAAATTCCTGGAATCGCTCCCCTGGTACAAATACTTAAATTTTCTTCTTCCCAGGATAAGGTAATTCTAGACATTGACGGCCGGTACTGGAGTTTGGACCTGGAGGATTTTGGCTTATCCCACGAACAGAATTATTTGGAAAATGAAGGAATACCGAGACCACTCCGGTCACCCCAGATCAATCTAAGTGCGGGGACCCCCTTTCTTTTCAATTCCCAAGGCACACTTTTAGTGTATGGGGCGGAACACCACCGCATAGGAATTACCCTCCCCGAGGACACCACGGGAAGAGAGTCCCTGTGGGAAACCGAGTATCATACGGGTGCCTTAACTTCCTTTGGACTTTCCGGGAACTCCCGGGTTCTCATTTCCTCCGATGACCAGGGAACTTTGGTGTTTTGGGAAATGGAGAAGGCTCACCCGATCCTAACTATAAAAATCCAGCGGGAGGAGGATTATTGGACTACCATTATCCAAGGGGAACCATCACACCTAAAAAACCTCCTGAATGAATCTTATAGGGAGGACCTGAACTTTCCCCAGGGGATTTGGAAGATCCCGTTCATGAGCTGGGGGTCGGAAGGACCAAATTCTAATCCAAGGGAGCTGTCTTGGGAAAGTGAACTCCCGCCTCAGTTCAATTTACCTCCAGTTTTTGGAAACCCAGAACTATCTTTAAGGGGGCTGAGTCTCACTAAACCTCCTACTTTGGATTCCCCCGGTCTCCTGGGGGGATTTTCTAATTCCTCAGGGATCTATCTAGCCCAAAACCGTTTGGAGGGACTACAGATTATTAAACTGGATGGGGATAAAAAGTTATTGGCGAGAATCATCCTTCCAAAGAAATGTTTTCGTTTCCTCCCCCTGGGTACGGACCAAATTTTGGTCTTGAGTCTGGCACCTGTGGTGTCCACTATGCAAGAACCCCATTATAAGGTGGAAAGCATTATTTTGGATAAGGACCTCCAGGTACTTCAAGCTTACCGTAGTTACTTTTTGCTTCCCGAGGAGCCTCAGGTTCAAATATCCTCCGATGGTGCTTGGGTGGCATTCCATTGGATTCAAAAATCCAGGACCAGTTGGATAAGCAACTTAAAATTTTTTAACTTTCAGGACTTAACTACCTGGAGTTTGACCATTCCCTTGGCTTTGGATCTCTCAGGACGGTACACACAGTCCAAACCGGGACTTCTGGGTTCCAATGGAGAAGGACAGTTTATTCTCCCCCTGGTCGGAACCCAAGGACCACCGAGGTCCTCCACCCAAGGCTCCACACTGGTGAATATCGATCCCCGGACAAGAAAGATCTCCGTTCGGGGTATTAGTAGACTTGGTGGATTGGATATCCAAAGAGTCCAGCCACTTTCAGCGGGAGCACTCCTGTTGTGGACCTCAAAAAAAATACTGCTCCTGGGATCGGATCTGCAGGAGCTGTCCCTTCCATTTTCCTCTCCGGGTACGGGGAATGCGGACAGTCCTAATTTATGGAGCTCCCCGGAGGCTTTGGTGGATCAATTTGGGAATTTAGTACTTCCGGGGTTGATGGAAGGGCGATTGAGCTTAGGAATCTGGAACAGAAGTTCCCAGCTTCTAAAAATATTCACCGGACCGGAGCCAGGGGCTAAATCCTCTTCCCTTTTATTTTTAAATAAAGAAAATTCCGAACTTTACCTGGGATTCAGAAGTTGGGACTACTCTTTTTTATCTCCCCTAGATGACTCCCTTATCTGGTTTTCTCCGGAAAACTTTGGAGGTTGGGGATCGGAAAATTGGAAAATGGAAACAACCTATCAGACGTTAATTACCTCCAAAGATATTATCCTGGAAGAGAATTTTCCCATTCCTCACATGGAGCTATTTTCCGATACCTTATGGAACTGGGAAACGGGATCCCTCTTAACCGTACCCCTGTCAACAAATATTATCGAAAGTCCCATGATCATTCCCATTTATGAAAAAACTATTCACCCCTGAGAAACCAGAAACCTAAAGAGAAGAAGGGAAAATCCATTATTGGTGATGTGTAGGACCATAGCCCAAATCAATCCCAATCTAACCCTCACATAACTTAAACCCAGACCTAAAAACCAACGGGGTAAATTCAAACAAAACGCCAATAACCAACCTTCTGGACTCAGAATTTGATAGTTAAAAAGGTGCATTTGAGCAAAAGAAAAAGCTAATAGATGCATATAGGCACCCCAAAGACCGGGTCGCTGAACCGAAGCTGCCTTATGCCATTCCACAAACGGGAAAAGCCTCATTATAAGAAAGGAGAGGCCATAGGCTAGTCCACTATTGATCATTAGGGCTAAGGGGAGCCAAAATTCCGTTCCACCAGGTAGGGTATCAGAAGGAATAAATGACCAAATCTCCAGTCCCAGATAGGCAAAAAGGAAAAGCACTGAAACGAGTATTCTTCCAGGAGTGAATTTTAGAGCATAACGAAAAATAATTTCTTCCCACACGGGTCCAATCATCACCACAAAAAATACGGAAAATAGACTGGGTGACGAAAGGGTATCCGCAAGCATATCCACAAGAATTTTTTCAGGTTCGGTCCAGAGATTGGCAGGCAGACTCAAAAGAAAGGTAAGGGGTAGGAGAAATATAAAAAAAATTAAGGTTGAAAGAAGGGCCTTATTACCCTGTATAGGAAGCCGCACCTGATCCGGCTTTAAAAGAAAGTGAAAAAAATCTAAAAGATTCAACATAGGACCACTCTATCAGACCCAAAGACAACCGGAAAGCCCAGGATTGAAACAATGGGTCGTTTAGGGGCATAATCATCCCATGAGAATCACCGCCGGCCGGTATAACGGTCGAAAAATCCTCTGCCCCCCCGGGGTTATCAGGCCTGCCATGGACAGGATGAGGGTCAGTATTTTTTCCATTTTAGGCCCCTTGGAGGGACTTTCTTTTTTGGATATCTTTTCGGGTAGCGGCCTAGTGGGGATAGAAGCCGCAAGTCGTGGAGCCTCCCCTGTGGAGTTAGTGGAAAAAGATTTTGGTAAAAAAACCACTATTTTAAAGAATATCAGTTTTGTGGAATCCCCCATTCACCTAAACTTGGTGAGTGCGGAAAAATATTTGAAAGACGCTTACTCGGATTTTTGGGATATTGTTTACTTGGATCCACCCTTTCCTTTGGGGGAAAAAATACACTTTCTGGAATTGGCTGCTCGGGCACTCAAACCAGGAGGATCCTTGCTCATGCATTACCCTGGGGAGGAGTCCTATCCAGACATCCTGGGATCCTTGAGAAAGTACGATTTCAGAACTTACGGCAGGTCCCACGTGATATTTTACACCAAAGATTAATTGCCTAAAAAAGCCCCTTGACAACCTAAAGAGGTTTTTGTAATATCACCCACGTAACTGCGGCAGTGGTGAAATTGGTATACACGCAAGCTTGAGGTGCTTGTGCCGAGAGGTGTGGGGGTTCGAGTCCCCCTTGCCGCAAAGCTAAAAAGAGAGTCCATCTGGGCTCTCTTTTTTGTTTATTAAGCCAATGGAACACATACCACTGGAGAGCCGAGGCTGGGTCAATCAAAAAGCCTGTTTAATGGCGGTACTGGAATATGTTGCACCTGATATACCATCCACCCCCAAGGTTTGAGAGGCAATGATATTCTCCAAAATAGCTTCGGCTTTTTGTCCCTGACCGTTAAAGTGTTCCAAAATTTCTATGGATTTCACCCTTTTTTCCAGAATATTCACTTTAACCCGGACTTTTACAGGAAATACAAGGGATTCACCCAGATGCACCCCGTGCCGTAATTCTGTGAAAGGAAGGTCTTTAATCCCTGCAGCCACATCCTCTATGGATTGGCATCCCCATAGAATCATAACAATAATCAATAAAAGACGAAAATCATTTAACCATTCTCCTGGCAAATTCCACAGCACTCAGCAGGTCCTTTCCATTGGGATGACCGAAGTTGAAAAAGAGAAATTGTCCCTTGGAGTGAAAAAACTCTTCAGAGACCGTTAAATTTCTTTTTTTCAACAAACCCAGAATCCTCCGGCTGTTGTCCTGGGAGAATCCCGTGGAAAAAACAGCTGCTCTTTTAATCGTGGACGGCCCCAACTTTGATATGAAACCCTTCAGCTCCGGGTGGAGGTCATGGTCAAAAGTGGCATACACAGCACCCCCCAGTAAAAGCAAATCAGCTGGATCCAACGGAGACGCACTGCGCACCTCTTCCGCTGTCACACCCAAGGCTTTCGCCATGGCCTGAGCCACTTTGGCGGTCTTTCCAGTTTGAGAAAAATATACAACCCTTATTTTCATGGTATCTCCTTAATTTTATTCATCGTCTAACCGGCGGCAGAAATCAAATAGAGTGCAGTTGCTCAATATCCGATGATCAAAGGGAAGTCCCGTGGAACTCATAAGCTTGAACATTTTAACGACTCGAAGATTCGAGTCTTATTATCATTCAATTTTAATTTTTTGGGGATGCTCCTAAATCCCTTCATTGATTTATAGATAAATAGAATTATTATTTGATTATGATCTTTCTAAAACCCATAATTCTTTCGATTCTTTTTTTTATCTGGCTACCGGTCATGGGTGCACAATTGAATCCAGATATCTGGTCTGCTGTTTGGGATCTTAAGCGGTCACCTCAAGGGGAAGTCTATCTCGGTCTGGAGACAGCTTTTTGGAATGTGGACTTTGAAGAAAACAATTCCTGGTACAACGTGGAGTCCTGGTTCGATCCCAAACCCCGTAAGGTGGCCAGGGACCCCTATAATCTTGCTGTGATTAGAACAAATTTTCATGGCCTCTGGGGATTTAACCTCTTCGCCGAGGTCAAACTCACGGGAGTATCTACCTGGGAGCAGTTTTGGAATGGGAGAAATGTAACCCTCAGTGTGGGGGATGGGGGGACAAGTCTTAAAACAAAAGTGAGCCGATATCTAGGATTTCTGGTTCTCCCCGTAGCATTTTTTTACCCTGAAATAGCGCCTTGGAAGGAACTTTTTAATAACGTGAGCTTTGAATTTCAGTCCTTAACAAGAAAATATAATTGGTACTACTTTGATCAAACTTCGGTGGTGGATCTCAACGGCTCCTTTCTTCCCAGCGCCCAGGGTGTTGTATTTCCTGCGGACACCCTGGACCAAAGGTACTCCCTTAAATCCGGGATAATAGAATGGTTCCTCCCCTTTGTGCAGACTGAATGGGAAAGCATTTACCGAGAATCGAAGGAAGATTTCGACCCTGATGAGGTGTTTCCCTTTCCCATGTGGGGAAGTTTCTCCTTGGGAACCTGGTCTCAAAGTATTACCACCCCCATGAACTTTACCCTCAGCAACTGGTACCTGTACCTGAAAGAAAGCCAAGGAGGCACCCAAAATATAACCCTCAGAAAAGAAAGTTCTTTCACCTTTCTCACTAAGAATCAGTTTAATGGGGTCTTCTTCGGTTTCAAAACCTTCGACGTGGAAACTGCCCCTCCTTGGAACCGTATGCCCGTGGGAGTCAACTTACAAATGGACTGGGCCCTTGGGAAATCCACCTTGACCACGGCTCTGTTTGAAACCCAGGAATTCGATGCCTCTCGGTTCGAACTTCAATTGGAACTGTATTTTCGTTTTCTCCACTCTTTTTGGTTCAAGGTGGGGTCATCCTGGATGAATTATAACTATATGCCGCTAGTGCTACTTAGGGAGAATTCATCGGTTTCAATGTTACGGGATTTCACCGCAGGGAGTTTTCAAGTGACAAAAGATGAACCCATGGGTCTGGATATGTGGAGAGAAGAATCCTTCTTCACATTAAATTTTGAAGGTGCCTATCGATTTTAAATTGATGGTTCATCCCCGAGATGTCCTTAATTCGCCTTACAAACCCTATTTCTTCCCGTGTTTTTCGCTTGATAAAGAGCTTGATCGGCTTTCGCCACCAAGGCACCTAATGTGGTAACGGACTGGGACATGAGGGAAGCCACACCAAAACTTGCAGTCACTGGTTCACATAACCCCTCAATCACCGAGGTTTCGAAAAGCTTGCGAATCCTTTCTGCTATGTTCAAGGCAGCGTCCAACTGGGATCCTGGAAGCAAAATGATAAACTCCTCCCCTCCAAAACGAAAAATCATATCGGATTTTCTCAGGACCTGCCGACAGATTTGGGCGAAGGTTTGGAGGACCGTATCCCCCATGGGGTGTCCATTTTGGTCATTAACCCGTTTAAAGTGATCGAGATCGGTCATGATCACCCCCAGATCTTCTTCACCTTGAAGGCAAGTTTGGAAAATATTCTCCGCCGTTTTTTGAAATTTAGCCCTGCTGGAAAGACCGGTTAGTCCATCCCTGAGGCCTTCTTCTGTACTTTGTTCAAATCGACTGGCATTGGAAATTCCAATGGCCACCGAATCTGCGAAGGCCATGGCCGGCCAGATTTGATCCCCGTGGAAACTCCTGGTACCACAGTTCCAAAATTCCAAAGCTCCGACGACATTTCCTTTAAAAACCAGGGGAACCCCCATCCACGATCCGAAGATTCTTTTTTCATCACCGGGATGGGGGGGAATAATAGCCCCCAAATCGTCGATAATTCGAGGAACCTTATCCGATACCACCTTCCATACGGGACTCACATCCCTGGTTTCTGGTCCTTCCACTTTCCCTTTCTGTCCCAATATATGAAGAGTATACCCCTCGATGGATGAAAGCCTGATAAAATCACAGGGAATCAAACCTTGAGCTTGTTCCAATATCACCTGAAGATTCGCTTCCCTGTCCAAAGTGGAAGCCACAACCGACCCCGCCACCCGTAGACTTTCCGAGAGGTAATACCGATCCTCCAAATCACTGTACCGGGTGAGGATCAAGTTCTCCGTATCCTTTCGCAGGGTAATATTCCGGTCAACTCCTGCAAAAAATGATATCTCCCCCTGGGAAGTCCTCTCCAAAACTACTCCCTGGGTTTGAAGCCAGTGGTAATTTCCCCATCCATCCCTGAGACGGTATTCCGCAAAAAAAACATCGTCAAAACCCGCTTCCAACCGACTCCAAGAATTGATATAAGCCTCCCGGTCTTCCGGATGGACCAATTCCACAAAATGATTCATGGTTAGAAACTTGGATTTATGGCCTAAAACCTCCATTACACCCGAGGCAATGCTTCTCCGGCTTTTCAAATCCGATACAAAAAACCCGGATTTCCTGAGAGATTCGAAAAATTTAGAGTCGGATTTTAATTTATCCAACAGATCCTGATAGAGGGTATAAATCTTGGCTGATTTCATGGAGTCCCCCTAATCAGGGGCAAAACAGACGACCATTTCAAAGGGACCCACAGAGGTGGTAAGGGGAATTGTATAAATGGGGGCAAATTTAGGCCAGTTTACCCGGTGGTTTCCCCCTTGTACGATCAGTGGGACTGTAATATCCAAATCATGGGGAAGGGCACTTATGGAATGTCCGGAAACCACGTTCACGATCTCTCCCACCAGTCCGTTGACCAAATCCCCAATTTCCTCGGTGCTCCCAGGGGTCATCCCCACCTTTTCCAGAAGTTGGAGAATAAGATCCTGCTTGAACCTGAGAACCATCATCCCCTTCCCTTTTCCGGTGATGCCCACAATTCCACTTACTTCCCAATCATGACCCGCTAAATGATCCATTTCCATGGGTTTTCCCGCTTGTGCTTTAAGTTCAAACATCTCGGAAAACATTCCCTCTGCAGCGTTGATAAATATTTCTAAAAAATTCTTTTCCATAGTAGGAGTCTAGTTCTCCCCACAGGGAGATTCAAGCGCAATTTTATTGCACCAACCAGATCTATGGGGTAATCTATTAATCAAGCGAGGTCCTATGCACTTAAATTTCAACACCATACAGGAAACTTTGAAGGCACAAGTTCTCCACCGGGCTTCAGATTTTAACACCCGATCCATCGGCAAGGTCGTGGCGTGTGATCTCATGAGTGATGTTCTCACTGAAGAGGGGGATGATTTTCTCCTGGTGACCTATTTGTCCTCCGAACAGGTTGCCAGAACTGCGGATATGGTAAATGCCGCAGGAATCTTGCTGGTGGGGGGAAAGGAAGCACAACCGGCCTTGGTAAAAACTGCTGAAGCCCTGGGATTATCCCTTCTTTCCACCTCCTTGAGCTGTTTTGAAGTCTGCGTCCACCTGGGGAAAATTTTAGAATGAACCCCGGCATTCCCATCAACACCACCAACTCCCCTTCTGTGATCCTGGAACTCATTCACAGGATAAAAGTAAAAGACGTCATGACCTCCCAATTACGCACGGCGGAGCGTACGACGACTATGAAAGAAATTCAGCGGATCATGAGGGAAAATAAAATATCCGGAGTCCCCATCCTGGAGGATTACCGGTTGGTGGGAATGATCTCCGTGGATGACATCATCCGGGCGCTGGACCAAGGATATATCGATAGTAATGCGGAACTCCACATGTCAAAAAAGCTCATTGTACTGGAAGACGACATGCCCATATCCTTTGGTATCACTTATTTTGAAAAGTACAAATTCGGCCGGTTCCCTGTGATCAACAAGGAAAAAGAATTGGTGGGAATCGTTACCAGCCGGGATATTACCCTGGGACTGCTGGTGGAGCTGAATAAGACCATTGAAGAGATGGAACACCAAATTCAAACCACCGCTCAACCCCTGAGGGAAGGTCAGGAACGAAAAGAATACTTCGTACGGCAATACGATTATGAACAAGCTGGACGTGCTTCCACGGAAATTAAAAAGTACCTCAATGAAAAAGGTGTGGATAAAAAAATCCTCAGGTCCATCGCCGTAGCCAGTTATGAATTGGAGATGAATTTGGTAAACCACTCCGTGGGGGGCTTTATGATTTTCACCATTCAGCCTGACCGAATTACCATTGAAGCAGTGGACAAGGGACCGGGAATTCCAGACTTGGAGAAGGCCCTCACAGAAGGCTTCTCCACAGCCAATGATTGGATCCGATCCCTGGGTTTTGGCGCCGGGATGGGCCTTCCCAATACCAAACGGGTGTGCGACGAGTTTGAAATCCATTCGGAAGTGCCCCATGGGACCCACGTGAAAGGTGTCATCTACTTAAAAAAGGAAGAATCCGCCCTATGAAACTTTCCCAACTCGAAAAAGAATTGGAACTGCGGCCCCTGCAAGTTTATAAAGACGAAGAATGGGAGAGCGCCTACACCTCAGATCTGCTTTCAGATGTGATGGGGAATGCGCCCGGGGACTCTGTCCTGGTCACGATACAAGGCCATAAAAATACCGTGGCCGTGGCCACATTGGCTGGAATCAAAGCCATCGTCCTGGCCAATGGAGCCCCCGCCACTGCGGATATGCTTCAGGCAGCGGCTTTAGAGAACATTGCCATTTTTAGTTCACCCAAGGATCAGTTTCACCTTTCCTGCAAAATAGGGAAGATTTTAAACCTTCCATGAATTACAAGGCAGATTTTCATAATCATTCCTGCCTGTCTCCTTGCGCAGGGATTGAAATGGGTCCCATTACTTTGGTAAATCGGGCTAAAAATCTGGGGATTAAAATCCTGGGACTCACGGATCATAACAGTGCCCGAAACACTCCCGCCTTCGAATACCTGGCCAAAGAGTCGGGTATTCTCCCCCTTTGCGGAGTGGAGGTGACCACTTCGGAAGAAATTCACGTCCTTTGTTTTTTTCCGACCAGTGGGGAAGCCTTGGATTTTGGAAATTTAATAGAAAAAGCCCTCCCCCGCATCCCTCTGAACCACGAAAAAATGGGGGAACAGTGGGTCGTTAATAAGGACGAGGAGATATTGGAGGAGGTGGATTTTTACCTGGGAACGGCCACAAGTTATGGAATAGACCAAGTAGAAAAACTCTGCCATGACTTGGGGGGCTTGTTTATCCCTGCCCACATTGATAGGCCTACCAGCTCTTTGAAAAGCCAATTGGGTTATATTCCCCAGTTGAATTACGATGGGTTTGAAATCCAATTATCCCCGGAGGGATTAAACACTGGAATTACCCCTTTGGTAAAAGGCAGTGATGCCCACCACCCGGACATGGTAGGCCAAAGAACCTGTGAAATCGATCTCCCTCAACTGTCTTGGGAGGCCTTAGTGGCTTATTTCCAGTCTTTTTCCAGAGTTTAAATTAAATCAAACCCTCATGGAGGCGGACCAGGCGTTCAGCCAACATCCGGGCGAGAAAAAAAGCGTAGTGGGGTTTTTCTTTCAGGGATTGAATGTATTCTTCCTTGGAAATTTTGATCAGTTTTCCAGCCCCTATGGACCTCACCGTGGCTGTGCGCTTATTTTTGACCAAAAAAGACATTTCCCCCAAAAAGACATCCACGGGGGTGAGAACGGAAACTTGGCGTCCGTTGGCTAACACTTCAAATTTCCCTGCGATGATAAAGTATAAAAAGGTGGAATCCTCTCCCTGGGAGAACACGATCTGCTGGTCTTTAAATTCCTGGACTTTTTGCTCTTGAAAAAATTGAGGAACAAGCCCCGTCCCCAATTTTCGATGTTCAATGCGGATTTTTAACTTGGCGGCCCCTTCTTGAAAACTATACCCCATGAGGTTAGTCGAACCAGGTGCTGAGGTGGTGGGAAGGACTTCGGACCACAAAAAATCTGGATCCCCCGTGGTCACTGTAAAAATGGATTCCTGGGACTGTACTGAAAAATCAATGGTCAGTTTCCCTTTGAATCCCTTCTGCAGGGCTTTCATAATTTTCTCCACCAATTCCACATAGAGGCTTTCCCTTTCCAGATGTCCTATGAGGTTTCCGTTATACAGGAAATTGACCAGGATATTGATATGGGTGATCAGGTCAAAAGCATCCTGCTCAATGATAAATTCCCCCGTCAGCCCACTGCGGACCAGGGCATGAAAATTCCACTGATTTAGAAGAGAGCGATTGGAATGGAGGATCGAGAGGACCCGGGGGAGATAATATTTGAGCCGGTCAATTTCTAAAACCGATACCAGGTTGATGCCGCCGGCTTTGGCCCGCAGTTCCGCCTCGTTGGCCCGGGAGTGAAGCACGATGGAAGCCCCATAGTGGAGCCAAGGATCAGCGCTCAGGACTTTTAAGGTCTCTTCCCCCTTTAGTAAGGGGTCGCTGTAATTGATGATATTGATTTCCGGGAGTTCATAGTTCAAAAATTGCAGGGCTGCGGCATGATTTTTGAGGACATGGAGGTTAAAACCATCGAAGGGTTTTACGATATTTCTAATTTCCGTTATCAGCAATTCATCACTACACAATAAAGCTATGGTCGCCATAGGATCTCCTTGAGGAAGAGGGTTTGTAACAATTGTAAGAGGTCTTGCCACAGATTGCCAGCTTTCCTTGACACCCCCCCTTTTCCAGGGCTATTGTGGTCTTATGAAATGCCCCCTTTGCGGACATATGGAAGATAAGGTAATAGAATCCAGACAGAATATCTCCGGAACCACCCTAAGGCGTCGTAGGGAATGTCTAGGTTGTGCCTATCGTTTCACCAGTTATGAACGAATCGAAGAAATCCCTTTGATGGTGGTAAAATCCGACGGCCGCCGGGAGCCTTTTGATATTGAAAAGGCCAAAAGGGGACTCACCCGAGCCTTGGAAAAACGCCCGGTGAGTCAGATGACCATTGAAGAAGTGCTGAATCAAATAGAAGACGAAGCGGCCATGGCGGGAAAATCCAACCATGAAATTTCCGCCCGGTTGATCGGTGACATGGTCCTGAATAAACTTTCCGCCCTGGATCAGGTAGCATATATCCGCTTTGCTTCGGTTTATAAAAAATTCAGCGATGTGCAAGAATTTATACGAGAAATTGAAAAGATAAAATGAGGCTCTCCTATGTACGATAAACTGGAAATCATGGAAAAAAGACTCCAGGAACTGGAACTCCTGTTGGGAGATCCCTCTGTAGCCTCTGACCAAAAAAGGTACCGGGAATTAAACCAGGAATACTCCGGTCTGAGCGAACCCGTGGGCGCTTGGCAGGGATTTAAAAAATTAAAAGCTCAAAAAGAAGAGGCGGCCCAGATGGTAGCCGCCGAAAAAGACCCTGAGATGAAGGCCATGGCCAAGGAAGAATTGGACGATTTAGAAGCCCAGATCGCCCTGGCAGAAGCGGGGATTAAATTTCTATTGGTGCCCAAGGATCCCTTGGATTCCAAAAATATTATTATGGAAATCCGGGCTGGTACTGGGGGGGACGAAGCGGGTCTTTTTGCGGCAGATCTCTATCGTATGTACACCCGGTACTGCGAAAAAAAAGGCTGGAAAACCGAAGTCATCGATATTTCCGACGGAACCCTCGGGGGCATCAAGGAAGTGGTCTTTTCCATCGCAGGGAAGGATGTGTACTCCCACTTAAAATTTGAATCCGGCGGCCATCGGGTTCAGCGGATCCCAGTCACGGAAGCCAACGGAAGGATTCAAACTTCCGCCGCCACGGTGGCAGTTCTCCCGGAAGCGGAAGAGACAGAAATCCACATCGCCGACAAAGATATAAGAATAGATGTTTTTCGGTCTTCAGGACCGGGGGGGCAAAGTGTGAACACCACGGATTCCGCTGTTCGGATAACCCATATTCCCACAGGACTGGTGGTGAGCTGCCAGGATGAAAAATCCCAGATTAAAAATAAAGAAAAGGCCTTGCGGGTTCTCCGGGCTCGGCTTTTCGAATTCGAAGAGGCAAAAAAGAACGCCGCCCGATCGGCGGATCGGAAATCCCAAGTGGGAACAGGGGACCGGTCTGATCGGATCAGGACCTATAATTTCCCTCAAAACCGACTGACAGAACACCGGATTAACCTTACCCTTTATCGTTTGGACTACGTGATGGAAGGGGATTTGGAAGAGATCATTCAGGCCCTGAGGATCAACCACCAGCAAGAACTTCTCACCGAGTTAGGAGAGGACTAAGCTAATCAGCCTTTGTTTTTTTTGTCCAAACTGATTAGTATATTAAATACAAGATGACAATCACCGAACTCCTTTCCCAGGGACGTGAAACCTTGGAAAATAAGGGAATTGAAACTGCTAGTCTGGATGCCTCGGTCCTACTGGCTCACTACCTAGGCTTATCGAGGGCTGGACTGTACGCCAGTCTCAGGGACTCGGTGGATTCTAACATTGAGAATACCTATCTCCGGGCCATTGAAAGAAGAAAAGAGGGATTTCCCCTGGCCTACATTACGGGGTACAAAGAATTTATGGGCCTGAGTTTCAAAGTCGATCCCCGGGTTCTGATTCCCAGACCGGATACGGAAATCCTGGCTGAGGCGGCTTTGGAGATCCTAAAAACTTCACCCCGGGTTTTAAAAATTCTGGATCTCTGCACAGGTAGTGGATGCCTGGCAGTCACCCTCTCCCATTATTTTCCCCAAAGAGAAATTTGGGCCACGGACATCAGCCCCGACGCCCTGGAAGTAGCCCGGTTCAACGGTAAGTTTCAGACTCTGGGAAAGGTAAAGTTTATAGAAAGTAATCTTTTCCAAAACGTGCCAGAGACCTTCGACCTCATCCTGACCAATCCCCCTTATCTGCTTCCCCAAGAAACCCAGGACTGTTTAAACCAGGGATGGGAAGAACCCCCAGGAGCTCTGGACGGAGGCGGCGAGGACGGTCTGGATCTGATCCGCGAGCTGATTCCCCAGGCCTGGGACCATTTAAATCCTGGTGGATGGCTCCTATTGGAGGCCGCATCACCTCAGTTTCCTGAATTGGGAAAACTTTTTCGAACCCAGGGTTTTTCAGAGGTAGAAGTGCGCCAAGACTTGGGAAGCAGAGATAGAATTATCCTAGGTCAAAGACCTGGACCGGAGAGTCTCTAGGATGAACAGCTTAATTCTTCCAGAAACCACCGTGGACGATCTTTTGAAGGAGTTTTATAAACGGACCGAGCGCATGAGTTCTGGGGATCAGGCCATTATTAAAAAAGCTGTGGATGTGGCCACGACCCTCCATCAAGACCAAAAAAGGGCTTCCGGGGAACCTTACATCATCCACCCCATCCAAGTGGCGGCTATTCTGGCGGAATTGAAAATGGATAGGGCGACTATCGTGGCGGGAATTCTTCATGATGTGATCGAGGACACCACCATGACCCGGGAACAACTTCAAGCGGACTTTGGCCCGGAGGTGGAATCCCTAGTCGACGGGGTCACTAAGATTCACATTCTCCATGCCAAAACCAAGAGCGTTCAAGAAGCCCAGACCATTAGAAAGATGTTCTTTGCCATGACCAAAGACATTCGGGTTATTTTGATTAAGCTGGCTGACAAGGTTCACAACATGTCCACCCTGAAACATCTGGCAGAAGAAAAAGCCCGGCGAATTGCCCAGGAATGTTTGGATATTTATGCACCCCTGGCGGGGCGGTTGGGGCTTTTCGGAGTTAAAAGTCAGCTGGAGGACATGGCCTTAAAAACCCTGGATAGGGATAGCTACTACCTCCTGAAGGATTTCGTTACAGCCAAGCGGGGGGAAAGGGAAGAATACCTAAAACGGGTCAAGGACGATATTTACCGGGAAGCTGCAAAAGATCACCTGAAAATAACCGTGGATGCCCGGGCCAAACATTTTTACTCCATTTATAACAAATGGAAAAAGAAGGGCGGGGACCTGGCGGATGTCTTTGATATTTTGGGGGTGAGAATTTACTGCTCCACCAACAACGAATGCTACCAGATGTTAGGGCTCATCCACCGCCTGTGGAAACCCATAGAAGGTCGGTTCAAGGATTACATTGCCATGCCCAAGGACAACGGGTACCAGAGCCTCCATACCACGGTCATGTGTTACGGTGGCCGGCTTACGGAAATCCAAATCCGTACCAACGAAATGCACAAAACCGCCGAGTACGGGGTGGCTGCCCACTGGGTCTACAAAGAAGGGAAAATTCGTCCCGAAGAGCTCTCTATCGTCACCCGACTAAAATCCTGGCAGTCCGAGGGCATAGACGGAGTCAATTTTCTTGAGGAAATAAAAGGAGAACTTTTACGGGACAGCATTTATGTCTTTACCCCCAAGGGTAAGGTGGTGGAACTCCCCACCGGGGCCACCGCCCTGGACTTTGCTTACTCCATCCATACGGAGGTGGGAAATCACACCATCGCGGCCAAGGCAGACGGCTCCATTATTCCCCTGAATCAAGAACTGAAAAATACCCAGGTAATCGAAATCATCACCAGTCAGAATGCCAAACCCAATGCTAACTGGCTTCGAAACGCCAGAACCACCCGGGCTAGAAGTAAAATTCGCCATTGGCTCACCCATAACGATGAGAGCCTTATCCTGGAAAAAAACATCGTTGCAAAAAAGCGCCCTATACCCCAGGCCAGCACAAAAACCGATGCTTCAAAATACCCTGTGGAAAGCGTAAAACCTGGGGGGGATACGACTCAGAGAGTGATGGACCTGAGTAAGGTCGGGGTCAGGATGGGTATGGAAAAAAATCTCCTCATCCGATTTGCCCTTTGCTGCCATCCTTCCAACGGCGACCCGATAGTGGGATTTGTCAGTCGAGGCCGGGGTCTCATCATCCATCGCCAAGATTGCAGCAACATAAAAGGGATCCGGGGGTTCAACGAACGCCAAGTGGAGGTGGAATGGGAAACTGTGAGTCCGAGGGTTACCCGGCGTTTTGTCATCGTGGCTAAAAAAGTGCCCGGACTCTTTTCTGAAATCGAGGGGGCGGTGCGCAAGCATAAAGGTCATCTGATCGAAGGGAAGCTGGAGGATGACGGTCAAGGTCATCTTTTTGGGAATTTCACCATGGAACTGGAAGACGAAGCGGATCTTAATAGGGTGGTTAAAGGCTTGAGAGGAATTCCTAACATAAATACGATTCAAAAAGCAGACTAGAAGGATCCTAACCTTGTCTTTTTTCCCTAATTCAGAATAATATAAGCCATGCGATTAAGTATTTTTCCAGCGATTTTATGGTTATTTGTAAATTTATTACCCTTGGGTGCCCAGAGACCGGAAAAAATTGTCTCATTGAGTTCCACGGGAGATAATCTTTTAGAGATCTTTGTCACCCCCGATCGGGTGATTGCCCTCTCCCCTTCCGCTTGGGACAAGCAGCAGTCCACAGTTTCTTCGGAATACCTGCTTCAAGTTCCCCGTCCCCCGTTGAGTGTTCCTGAGATCTTGGAGTTAAAACCTGATCTGGTGCTGGTGGATTGGGAAACGCCCCAGGACACCCTTCTTCAACTACGTCAGGGGAAGATAATTACGGAAATTTTAAAAGAACCCTTAACCTGGGACGATGTGAGGGTCATCACCCTTCGGATTGCCAGGGTGGTTAAAGCAGATCCTTCAAAAATTCTGGATATTATGCATAACGGTACCAGAGCTCTGCAAAAAGATTACCAGGCTTGGTCCGGGGCTCAAGCCCGGAAAGTGGCTATTTTTTCCCGAAAGCCCCTAAGCAAGGGGGAAACTAGTTTCTTTAAGGAACTATTGTCAAACCTTGCCTTGAATCTGGTGGATCCTCCGACCACAGCTGGCTCCTTCGGGGATGCAGAAGCCCTTCCCCAACTTTACCTCTTCCCCTCTGTCGGCAATGAAGCTTCGGGTAAGTTCCTTCCCCTCCCCGTTTCTTTTCTCAATTCCCGAGGTCCTGAGGCCATCAAAAAAATTAGAGAATTATTTGAAATTTTAAAAACAAACTCTTAAAGTTTTTCTTCGCAGGTTCCTGGAACTTTTACCGACAGACCGGCCAGGTCCAAAAGATCAATGAGGGATTGGAGCACAAAGGGTTTTTTCAAAGCTCCCAAGAACCCAAAGTCTTGATAATTCTGCAAAACGGGATCTTCACAATACCCGGAAGTGAGTACAGCCTTCACCTCCGGATTTATATTTTTAATCTTTAAAAAAGTTTCTAATCCCCCCATTCCCCCTGGAATGGTAAGATCCAAAAGAATGAGATCGAAATTGGACTCGTCCCTCGGATTTTTAAGATAAGCGTCCACGGCTTCTTGGCCCGTATTGACCCCCAGAGTCGTAAAACCCAATTTTTCCAACAGTTTCACCACCACCCCTTGGGAATCCTTATCATCATCCATGACCAAGATCCGTCCTCGGCCTTTAAATAGACCTGGGTTATGATTGGGTCTCAGGGAAAGGGCTCCTGGTTGTGCCGGCAATTGAAGGACGAAAGTGGTACCACAGCCCTCTTGCGATTCCAAGGATATACTACCACCATGGGTGCTCATGATGGTGTGAACAATGGAAAGTCCCAAACCCGATCCCTCTTTTTTAGTGGTGAAATAAGGATCAAAAATTCTATTTTTAAGATCGGTACTTATCCCGCCCCCCTGATCGTGAACAAGGATTTCTACCCAGGGGGTGGATGCGGAGCTGTCGCTTTTCCAAAAGTTCCGGGCGGAAATATTCACCTCCCCCCCTTCAGGCATGGCTTGGGAGGCATTCAAAACCAAGTTTTGAATGACCTGACTTATCTGCCCTTCATCCACCACCGCCGGCCAGAGGTCCATAGGTATAAAATGACTTAAAATGGATTTGGAACCATGAAGAACAAACTGGGCAGAGTCTAAAATAATAGACGCCAAATTACAGGTGGTTTTTACCGGTGCCCCCCCTCGACTGAAACTGGAAAGCTGGCGAGTTAAGTCTTTAGCTCGCAGAGTTGCTTTTTCCACCTGGATTAAGGGTTCCCGAAGATGGCTGTCTTGAGGCAGATCCAGAAGACAGAGATTTAAATTACCCATGATGGCAGTGAGGATATTGTTAAAATCATGGGCAACTCCCCCGGCGAGAAGACTGAGAGCTTCCAATTTTTGTATTCTCTGAATTTCTCTCTCAGTGGCTTTGTAATCGGTGAGATCCGTAATGATGGCCACATAACCGAGAAAAATACCCTCCCCGTAATAGGGGTTGGTATTCACCAGCATGGGAAAAGTATTTCCCTGTTGATCGATACCTACATATTCTTCCTGGTGGGGGGAAGAGTTAATAACGGCTTCTTCGAAGCCTTTTAGGATCCTCTGGTGGTCCCGGGGATCCACCATTTGCAACACTGTAAGTCCGGCTTCCAAATCTTCCCATGTATATTTGAAAGTTTCCAAAGCTGCGCGATTCGCCCATAGGATGTGCCCCTGGGCATCCACTTGAGTTACCGTCTGAGGAAGCCGTTCCAACAGGGAATAAAAGTCCCTATCGGTCCAACTATGTTGATTAGGAAGAGGCGGAAGTTGATTCATTAACCTACCTATCTGTAATTCCCATGATCGATGGAAACCAACTTTTTTTCAAGTCTTTTTTACCCTCGGGGTAGTTTAATTAAAAAGCGGCTCCCGTGGCCTTCCACGGATTCCACCCAAGCCTTTCCCCCATGAACCAGAGCTATGTGCTTCACAATTGAAAGTCCCAATCCGGTCCCTCCCATTTCTAGACTCCGTGCTTTATCCACCCTATAAAACCGCTCAAAAACTCTTTCCTTGTCCTTATCTGACAGACCAGGCCCTTGATCTTCCACGGAAAGAACAACCCCATCTTCCACCTCCTTTAAGCCCAAGGTTAATTGAGTTTTTTCGGGAGAGTATTTTATTCCATTGTCTAAAAGGTTCACGAGAGCTTGTTCCAAAAGGACGGGGTAAACGGTCCAGTTGAGGGTTTTGTAATCTTTCTGGACTTTCATGGATTTCTTTTTGATCTTTGATTGGCAGACTTGAATTACCGAGTCCATGAGCGCTCCCAGATCCATCTTTTCCTTGGATCGGGAGGCTTTTCCCGATTCCTCCAACTTTGCCAAGGCTAATAGGTCGTCGATGATATCATTCAAACGATGGGAGTGTTTTTCTATCACTTGAAGAAATCTCTTTGATTGAACTGGATCATCCAAGGCTCCGGAGGCCAGGGTTTCCACATAACCTAATATATTGGTGATGGGGGTTTTTAGTTCGTGACTCACGTTGGCCACAAAGTCTTTTCTCACTTCTTCCAGTTTTTTTATTCTGGTTAAGTCATGGAATACCAAAACAAGGCCTAAAACTTCCCCTGAGACCACGAGGGAGCTTCCATTGACCTGAAAAATTCTTTGGGAGTCCAGAGAGAACTCCCCTTCAAAAAGAAAACCTGTTCGCTTGAGACCCAGGGCATAGTCCTGAAGGGTACTGGAACGGCAAAGTTCTAAAAGTGTGTGACCTTGCCATTCCCGGCCCATGAGTCCAAACATTCTTTGGGCTGCGGGATTTATCCTTCTTACCACCAGATTAGGATCCAGAACCATCACCCCTTCGATCATGGAACCTAGAACCGCTTCTAAGTCCGCTTTTTGTTCTCTTTCCCGACTAAGGAGCCGTTCTTGGGTATTGTAGCTTTCATTGAGACTGGAATTCAGTTGCCGCAGTTCCAGGGGTTTCTCAAAATGAGTTAGAGGCCGTGCCACCCCTCTTCCAAAAGCCTGGGAGGCCAGTTCCATACGTTTCAAGCCCCTAGAAAGTCTAAAACCAAGCCGGTACACCCCCAGGAAAAGGAGGGAACCCATCACCACCGTGATGGAAAGATAGATCCACCACAAGGAACCGAAAGGACTGATCAAAGGCTGGGAAAGCCGGAGAATTCCCATAGAATTACCCTGGGAATCCATGACAGCCCAGGCAAAATAAACCTTCAAGATGCCCCCATCGTATCGGGTGTGCCACCCTTCTCCCCGGGGTAGAGCCTGCCTGACTTCCGTGGGTATGGCTTCCAGTGTCTCCGAAAAAGCTGGAAAAATCGGTTGACCGCTCAGGGAAAAACCATCCAAGTTCGGAACTGTCCCCTGACGATTTTTCATATCCAAGGTTTGGTATGATGTTTCATAAGACTGGAGAAACGTTTCGGAACTAGAAGGTCGAATAACCAAACTCAAAGTTTTTAAACCCTGGGCGGCTTGTTCCCCCCGGCTATGAAGTTCAAGATTGGGCCCAGCCAGGGAAAAAAAGGCCATAAGCCCCCCCACTACTAGGAAAACAGGCCTCAATAGTTCAAAAATCAATCCGGGGGAATTTGTCATTCTTGGGAATCCTTGATTTTATACCCCACCCCCCTGACTGTTTCTATCCAGGATCCCGCCTCTCCCAATTTTTTGCGAAGGGACAAGATCTGCACATCCACAGATCTTTCAGTCACGGGATAATTGTCCCCCCGCACCGCATCGATTATCTGTGACCTGGAAAAAACCCAACCGGGATGGGAAGCAAGATGTTTCAAAATCGCAAACTCTGTAGCAGAAAGGTCCAAGGTTTTCTTTTCGTAAGTTGCCGCGTGGCGGGTGGGATCCAGAATCAGCTCCCGTATTTTAATCAGGGGACCGGAATTCTCATCACCTTCCCCGGACTGCCTCCTGAGGATGGTTCGTATCCTTGCGGAAAGAACCTTGGGGGAAAAAGGTTTGGTGATATAATCATCCGCCCCGATTTCCAAACCGGCGATGATATCCGCATCCTCACTCCGGGCGGTGATCATAATAATGGGTATATGCTTGGTTTCCGGTTTTCCCTTGAGTCGGCGACAGACCTCGAAACCATCGATCCCTGGGAGCATCACATCCAATAAAATCACATCGGGCTCCAGAGCCAAGGCCAGGGCCAGCCCCTTGTCTCCGGTGGATGCGGGATGAATTTCAAAACCTTCCCTTACCAGGTTGAAGGAGATCAATTCCCGGATATCCGGATCATCCTCCACCACCAGGACTTTATAAGTCTTCATGACGACCGGTGGCGCTGTAAATAGCCCATTCGCAGATACTCACCGCATGATCCCCCATCCTTTCCAAATACCGGCTGAGGAACATGATTTTTGTGGCCTTTTTAATGGTTTCCCGGTCTTCCATCATCAGGGATAGGAGTTCCCGGTAAACCTGTTTCTGGAGGGCGTCCACTTCCTCGTCCACCCGGGAGACCGCCCGGGCTTTTTCTTCATTCTTTTCGATGAAGGCCAAAACCCCTTCCCTCAGCATCTGGGCTCCCAGATCGATCATCCGGGGAATATCGATGTAAGCCTTCACCGGTTTATCGTGACCGAACTCCCGGGCTCTTTTGGCAATATGCACCGCAAAGTCCCCTATGCGCTCTATATCCGTCACCACTTTGAGAACAGCGATAAGATGGCGCAAATCCGCCGCCACGGGCTGCTGTTTGGCGATGAGAATGGCGGCTTGGTCGGATATCTCCATTTCCTTTTCGTTCACCCGGGCATCTTCGTCGATCACCTGCTGGGCCAAAGGAATGTTTTGTTCCAATAGAGCGGTTTTAGCCTTGTAGAGGGATTCCTCCACCATGATACTCATGTGAAGGACCGCCTGGTTGATATCCTTTAATTCTTGGTCAAAATGTTCTCTCATGGGTTTCTCCTTATCCGAACCGGCCGGAAATATAAGCTTCTGTTTTCGGGTTTTTAGGATTGAAGAAAATCTGATCCGTATCCCCAAATTCTTCCAGATAACCGTTTAACATAAACGCCGCCCGGTCAGAAACCCGTCCCGCTTGCTGCATGTTATGGGTAACAATGATGATAGTATACTTCTCTTTTAATTCTTCCAGAAGGTCTTCAATCTTGGAAGTGGAAATGGGATCCAAGGCCGAGGTGGGCTCATCCATCAGGATGATTTCCGGCTTTACAGCTATGGTCCGGGCAATGCAAAGACGCTGCTGTTGTCCTCCCGAGAGGGCCAGAGCACTGGCCTGCAGTTTATCCTTTACCTCTTCCCAAAGATAGACAGATTTTAAAGAACTCTCCACCAATTCGTCCAGGTTGCCCCGGTAGCCGTTGATCCTCGCACCCCAGGCTACATTTTCAAAAATAGTCTTGGGAAATGGATTAGGCTTCTGGAAAACCATCCCAATCCACCGGCGGATCTGCACGGGATCCACATCGGGGTCGTAGATATTTTTTCCATGGAAGAGGACTTCCCCGTCAATTTTAGTACCGGCGATCAATTCATTCATCCGGTTCAGGGATCTCAGAAGGGTAGATTTCCCACAACCCGATGGTCCGATAAGGGCTGATATTTTCCGGGCTTCAAAGTGAATATCCAATTCCTGGACAGCTTTGAAATCCCCGTAATAAATATTGATCTTTTTCAGGTCCAGCCCTTCTTTAATTTCTTCGGTTTCGTTCATATTCCGGCTTCCTTCTGCTTACGGATTTTATTTCTCATAATAATGGCCACGGAGTTCAGTCCTAAAAGCAGAACCATGAGAACCAAAATAGCCGCGGCGGCGATATGCTGAAACTCCCCCTGAGGACGGGAAGTCCATTGATAAATCTGTATGGGCAGGGTGGTAAACTTGGAAAATAGTCCATTGGGATCCAAAGTGAGGAAGGTTGAGGCCCCCACCACCACCAGAGGAGCGGTTTCCCCAATCCCGCGGCTCACGGCAAACACCGTTCCGGTGAGAATCCGGTCCATACTCGCAGGAAGAACATGGTGCCAAATGGTTTGCCACTTGGTGGCCCCCACCCCGTAGCTGGAAAACCGGAGGGAACTGGGAATGGCTTTCAAGGCTTCTTGGGCATTGATGATGATCACCGGAAGTATCAATAAGGCCAAGGTGAGTCCCGCACTTAAAATGGTGCGCCCATTGGCGGTGGTAGGATCCTCCACCGCCCCAAAAAGCACTCCGCTGGTAAGGGGTTCCAGTCCCCGGACAAACATCGCCAGACCCAGCATTCCATAGATAATGGAAGGAACCCCAGCCAGGTTATAAATGTTGGTCTGAATGAGTCTATTGAGCCTATTGTCCTTGGCATATTCTTCCAGGTAGATGGCCGAACCGATCCCGATGGGAAAAGAGATGAGAATGGCCACAAGAATGGTTAAAAGGCTTCCGATCAGAGCAGGCCTGATCCCGGAGAGTAGGGCGTAGGAGGACTGTCCCCCTTTAAGGAAATTCCCATCCACCCAGGAACGAAAACTTAAAACCGCCAAAAGGCCCTCTTCTGCATTGTCCTTTTCAAAGGTTGTTTTTGCCTCTGCAATGGATTTTTGATCCATCAAAGAGTCCCATAATCCCCAGGAATTCAAGACCTTCGGCTTAATCAGATGTTCCTGAAGAAGGGCAAGAAGCTCCTCTTGCGTCCGGGTTTCCAGGGCTTTTTCGTTGTTAAACCGGCGAAAAAGCCCTCGGGACACCCCACTTTGAAAGGCCTGGGCCAATTCAGCGGCGGTATTTTCCGCCAAAGGGACCCCCGCTCTGGCGCTCAGGGATTCTCTAGGAACCGTATCGGTCATCATCACCACCCCGAAGCTTTCATCGATGATGGTCCACAGCAGGGTGCCCAAGGTGAGGATTCCCACCAGGGTAGCCGCTAAAAAGATGACCTGCCACACGGAACCTAGAAACTTTCGAGCGGTGAGATTCGGTTGGAATTCTTCATTTTGAAACAAATCATTTTTCATTCGTAAACCTCCCGAAACCGTTTAATGATTTGACGGCTTACCATATTCAATATCAAGGTGGTGACAAAAAGTACCAGGGCTATGGCAAAAAGGGAGTTATAATCGATGGAATCATAGGAGAGGTCCCCGCCGGAAATCCGAACGATGTGCCCGGTCATGGTTTCCGCGCTGTCGAAGGGATTGAAGGAGAGGTTGGGACCGGCCCCAGCGGCCAAGGCCACAATCATGGTTTCCCCGATGGCCCGGGAAAGCCCCAGGATCACAGAAGCAATGATCCCGGATATCGCCGCAGGAACCGTGATATTTAAGGCCACTTCCAGTTTCGTCGCCCCCATGGCGAAGCCCCCCTGCTTCAGAGCTTTCGGGACTGCGGAAAGGGCGTCTTCACTCATACTGGCCACGGTGGGAAGGATGAGGACACCCATTACCAGACCAGCGGACATATTGTTGTATACATTCACCAAATCCCTGCCAAAAAAATCCTGAAGTGCGGGGGTGACGAAACTCAGGGCGAAAAAGCCGTAAACGATAGTCGGAACCCCGGCCAGAACCTCCAATATCGGTTTCAGGACTCCCGAGACTTTTTTGGGAGCGTACTCACTGAGGTAGATGGCCACAGCGATTCCCAGGGGGCCGGCTATGACCATGGCGATTACCGAGGTTACCAAAGTAGCGTTGAGCAGGGGAAGAATACCAAACTCCCCTATCTGGGGCTGCCAGGTGGTTCCCGTAAAAAATTCCCAGATATTCACCTCGGGACTCATGAAAAACCTCAAGGCTTCCGTACTGAGGCTCCACACAATTCCCAGGGTTGTCAAAATGGAAACTGCAGCGCTGAAAACCAAAAACGCCTGAATAAAATTCTCAGAAATTCGGGATCTTTTTCCCAGGACCGCGGAAATATTATCCTGGGTAATCTTCAGACCGAGCTCCGGTCCCTTTTTGGTAGCCATCTGCAGTTCTCCTGGACAACTATTATTTTAGACTGGGAACTCGGGGTTTCACAGCGTTGATCCAGATTTTTTTACTCGCATCCAGGGCTGTGGCAGGTGCGGGAAAGTACCCCACTCTTTTAATTTCTTCGTTCACGTAGGTGAGATAGAAAGCGATGAACGCCGCCACCTGAGGCTTGGTTTGAAGGATTTTAGCATCGGAGTAGATAAATAAGGGACGTGCTACAGAATAGGTACCATTGTTCACGTTCGCCGTGTTGGGAGTGACACCGTTCACCTTCAGAACGTTTAATTTCCCCTTGTTTTCCTCGTAGTAAGCATAGCCAAAGTACCCAATGGCGTAAGGACTTCCTTCCACTCCGGTTACCAAAACGTTGTCATCTTCAGAAAACTGTGTCCCCGCACTCAAAAGAATAGGGTTCTTATCATTCTTGAAGAAATGTTCCACGAAATAGTCAAAAGTTCCCGAATCGGTTCCGGGGGAATACCTCTTGATTTTTTCCTTGGGGAAGGAAGGTCTCACATCGGACCAGAAGACAGCGGTGGAAAAGGCTTTGGCAATTTCTTCCGCGGTCAAATCCTGGGCGAAGGTGTTGCTTTTAGCCACCACAATGGCCAAAGCGTCGGTACCCACGCGAAACTCCAGGGGAACGCGGCCTATTTTTGCCCCATTGGCGATTTCTGTGGCTTTAATGCCCCGGCTGGCGTTGGCGATATCGCTTTCCCCTGTCTTGGTAAATCGTTCAAATCCCGCACCGGTGCCGATGGAATCAATGGTGATATTTCCTTTGTAACCTTCATTTTTAAACCGTTCCACCAGTGCTTCGGTTAAAGGATACACGGTGGAGGAACCAGCGGTGATGATATTTCCAGAGACTTTTACAGGATCCACATCGGGAAGAATGGCATCATCCCCTTTGGGTCCGAGCCATCCAAAACCAGCTTGAGAAAAAGACAGGGACGCGGTGAGTATAAGTCCTGCCGCTATTAAAGATTTTTTCATGTTGCCTCCTAAAGTTCTGAGGAAAGCTTACTAGTACCAAATGTGAGAAGTGTGAGAATTGTGTTAAAATTTGGTTAAAAAAAGAGATTTCATGGGGTTCTGAGCCATTTTTCAGCTACGTCCTTCCAACCTGTTGCTTTAAACCACACCTTCCATGACTCCTCCCAGGCTTCTTCTGACAGAGGAAAAAATCCTGCCTGGAGACTTTCCTCTCGAACCACCGATAGATAATATCCCAAAAAAGCTCCCACCTGAGGGCGATGGGTTATTACCGAAGCACCTGTATAGAGGAACAAAGGTCTCGCGAGGGGGTACGATCCTTCTTCCACGGTCTGCGGAGTGGGAAAAATGTTTTCCACCGCTAAAGCTCTCAGGGTGGATCGGTTTTCCAAGTAGTAGGAATATCCAAAAAAGCCAATCCCCCCTTCAGTTTCCCCCACTCCCCGTATCAAGACATTATCATCCTCCGAGAACTGTATTCCTGGGCTTAAGAGCAAGGATTTCGGATCCCCATCAAATATCTTAGAGACAAAGTAGTCAAAAGTACCCGAATCGGTCCCGGGAGAAAAAACTGAAATCGGAATGTCTGGCCACTCCGGCCTGACCTGGGACCAGGTTCTTGCCTGGGAAAATATCAACTTAATCTCTTCCCTGGTGAGATTTTCCACAAACCCGTTGAGTTGGCTCACAGCCACCACCAGGGCATCGGTACAGACGCGAAAAGCCAGGGGTTCCCTATTTATTTTTAAGGCATGGGAAATCTCTTGTGGGGTAATTTCCCGAGAAGCCGCGGCGATATCTGTCTCGCCTTTCCCGGCCCATCGTTCAAATCCCGCACCGGAACCGATACTGTCTAGGGTCAGAGCACCAGTGTACCCCTCGTCTCGAAACCGCTGAACCACCGCCTCATTCAAAGGATGCAGAGTGGAGGATCCCGCCAGGATCACCCCGCCTTTAACCTTTACCGGATCAATCTCCGGATAGACTCCCGA
>CAZUXL010000007.1:23178-48597 GCA_964624355.1 uncultured Spirochaetales bacterium | reverse complement strand
TGATGCTTTTCCCGATCCCCAGGCCTTGTCCCAGGCGCCCCTGGAAACCTTGGAATCTTTGATTTTTAAAACTGGTTTCTACAAAACCAAGGCCTCACATATTAAAGAGACGGCAAAGATGCTGGTGGAATTGTATCATTCTCAAGTTCCCGGGGATTTTAACCAGTTGATAAAATTTCCGGGGGTGGGGCGCAAAACCGCCCACGTGATCTGCGGAACCTTGTTCCATCAACCAGCTTTAATAGTGGATACCCATTTTAAGAGGGTCGTGGAGCGTTTGGGTCTCACCAAGGAAACTCAGCCTGAGGGTGTGGAGAAGGATTTGGGGAAATGGGTGGATGGAAAGGATCAGTATAAGTTTTCCATGGCGGCCAACCTCCACGGACGGCTCGTCTGCCAAGCCAGAAAGCCCCGGTGTGTAGGGTGCTTTCTGGCTGATTTGTGTCCTTCGGCCCTATGAAAGCCCGAAGACCTTGAGGGAGTTTTGATAAAGGGTTTCTGCGGTGGCTTCGGGATCTTCCTGTCTCATATCCGCAATAAAATACAAGGTTGAGGGGAGGAGGGAGGGTTTATTTCTCTTTCCCCGGTATTCCGAAGGGACCATGAAGGGACTTTCGGATTCGATGAGCATGCGATCCAGGGGCATGTAGGCTGCGGATTCCTGAATTTCCCTGGCATTTCTATAGGTCACATTTCCTGCAAAGGAAAGGTAAATGTTGAGCTCCAGAAATTTTTGTGCCATTTCCCAGGACTCGGAATAGCAATGGAGAATGGCGCCCTTGCTGGGGCACTTGTCCCGGAGGATGGAAAGAATATCCTGTCCGGCGCCCCGGTTATGGATCACCACAGGCTTTCCAAAACTTTCGGCGAGCTCCAACTGCCGGATAAAAAGATCGATTTGACTTTTTTTATCCCCGAATTTCTTCTCGTAATCCAGCCCTGTTTCCCCCAAGGCGACGACTCTATCCAGAGCCATTCCCTTCGCGAGCTTTTCTTCCCAGTCTTTTCCAGGATGTTGGACTTCCGAGGGGCTGACTCCCACGGCAAAATAAACGTTGGATGCATTTCTCAAATTCTCATAGGTGGAGGAAAAATCCTGTATGTTATTGGTAACAGAGAGAATTCCTAAAATGTTTTCCCTTTTAGCTTCTTGAGCAATCACGAGTTGTTCAATGGGGTCATCGTGGATCAAGCTGATATGGGCATGGGTGTCAAATAGTCGCATAGAAGTCTCTCTCTAAAAGATTTCCAAGGGTGAGATGGTATTCAATCTTGGATGGATTTACCTTTTAATATAACTGTATTTGCCAATACGTCAATAGACAGAAATTGACAAAGTTCTTTTGGTGGTGTAGTTTGAAAATTAGACCGATAATATCCTATGGGGTATGTCCTTTTTAAGGAGGGAAGTTTGTCTCCGGTAAACCAGTACAAGAATTGGGAAAAGAACATGGCTCGGGGTGTGAAGAAGGGAGCGTTAGGCTTCACTTCCCGGTTTGCAGAGTTTGTTTCCAGAGTTTTTAGGACCGGCCGTCAGCATTTTACCATTATGCTGATTCCCCATTCTGAAAAGAAAATTTTCAATTTTAAGGTGTCTATCTTTGCCTTAATTTTTTACTCCGCCATACTCTCCGGGGTAACCATAGGGTTTGTTTCCATGGCTGCTTTGTTCGGCGGACTTCAAAGTGAAAGTTTAGAAAAAGCTGCACAAGCCCAGTTAGCACAAGCCAAGCTGGATATTTACGGTGAAGAGATCAATTCTTTAAATCAAGTAACCCAGCTTCATGAAACTGCCTTTTCAGGACTTTTAGATATCATTGGAACACCCCAGACTAAGGGAACTTTAGATGGGGACGCTCGGGGGGATTTGACCAGCTTTCTTAACGTTCAGCAGTTGAAACAAGGGGTTTCCCGGGAAGTGGGGTCCTTGGTGAGGCTGCGGTCTTATTTGGAACAAAGTCTTGCCCCCCTGGGGGATGTGACCAACGTTTTAAACTCTCAAAAGAAACTTCTGGTGGATATTCCCACCTTGTGGCCACTCAAAGGCGTCAGGGGACGGATCACCAGCTACCACGGGGCCTCTGAAAATCCTTTTACCGGGGCCTGGTACTTTCATAAGGGCATAGACATTGCTCAATCCGTGGGAACACCCATTATCGCCCCTGCAAACGGAAAGGTAAACCGGGTGGAATTCGATGCCAATGGGTATGGAAACTACATCGACCTCACCCATCCCTACGGATTTTCCACCCGATTTGGACATTTGAGCCGGGTTTTAGTGAGTAAGGGCCAGGAAGTCCTGCGAGGACAGCTTATTGGAAACATGGGATCCACAGGGTACTCCACCGGGCCCCACCTTCACTATGAAGTTCACTTGGGGGTTCAATACGTGGATCCTTTAGAATATCTAAATATATCCTCCGCCGTGATTGATCAGGGCGCAGGGGCGGACGGACGTGGTTACGAGTGAAAGAAATTACTAAACCCCAGGATTTGTTTATCAATACCCTGGTGGGCAGCGGGGCTACTTTTCGTGGGGACCTTCAAGTGGAAGGGATTCTACGGATCGATGGGGACTTTTGGGGCCAGATTAAATCCTCCAGCCGGGTTTTTATTGGAGCCGGCGGTCGGGTGAAGAGCCAAATCACTGCCAAGGAAGTGGTGGTGGGTGGGGCTTTAAAAGGGGATGTGGTGGCCACAGACCGGGTGATCATTCTCTCCACAGGGATGGTTATTGGGAATATTTATACTCCCAAACTGGTTTTGGAGGAGGGGATGATCCTGGAAGGTTATTGTTCCGTCACTCCCCGGATCAGTGAGACCTCGGTATCCCAAAACCTTCAAAAGAGCACCATGAGGAAGCAGATTTACGCCGAAGGCAACTACAATCCCTTTCAGAAAGAATCTTCCACCGTCGCATCGTGGAACGAATAGATCCGGCACATCTTTATTACCATCTCCCCAGTTCCTTAAAATCCGAAGATAAAAGAACCAGAAAAAATGAAGGAACCAAGGGAGGTTTTTCCCATTTTCTGCCTTCAAAGAAAGCTTTGGAAGAAGCCCAGCAGTTCGGTGTGGACCTACAGGGTGAGGTGGTGGATGAAGAGCGCCTAGGGGAATTGGTGGATGAGATCCAGAAGTGGGGTACCGAACTGGCTTCCAATCCCAGCCCCAATAATATTCAGGAATACCGGAAAAAAGTAAGTCTCTTTCTCCGTACCTTGATGAAGTCTTCCCTTCAGTTGGAAGAAAATGAAGGGCGACTTCGGAAGGATATGAAAAAACCTAAGTACACCCTCATCCGGGTGGTCAACGAAAAACTGGATCAGTTGGCCACGGCCATTTTACAAAATCAAAAAGAAAAGTTTGACATCCTGTCCCGGACCAACGAGCTCCATGGCCTTCTCGTGGATCTTCTGAGTTAGGGTCTAAACCTAAGCCTGGGATTTTTCATACTGCAGTTTGTAGAGATTATAATAAAACCCTTGGAGCTTCATGAGTTGGTCATGGGTTCCTTCCTCTTTTGTGACACCCCGGTCCAAGACAACGATTTTATCCGCATGGCGGATGGTGGACAGGCGGTGGGCGATGACCAGGGACGTGCGGCCTTTTAGAAGTTCTTTTAAGGCCTCTTGAATTTTAAGTTCTGTTTCCGTATCGATGTTGGCCGTGGCTTCATCGAGGATGAGGATTTTGGGGTTTTGGATCAAAACCCGGGCGAAGGAAATCAGTTGCCTTTGTCCTGCGGAGATTTGCGTGGCTCCTTCCCCCAGCTCCGTTTCCCATTTTTTAGGAAGACCTTCAATAAAATCCAAGGCTTTTACTTTTCTACAGACCTCTTCCAGGCGCTCATGGCTCACCTGCTTTCCCAGGGTGATGTTTTCTCGCACCGTGCCACTGAAAAGTATCACATCCTGAAGCACGCTTTGAATTCCTTCCCTAACGCTTTTTAAAGAATAGTCCTGGATATCCACTCCTGACACCTGGAGAGATCCCTGCTGGACATCCCAAAAACGGGTCAGTAGACTGGTGACCGTGGTTTTTCCCGCACCGGTGTACCCGACCAAGGCCACGGTTTCACCGGGGTTCACTGAAAAGCTCAGACCTCGAAGAACTGGTTCTTCTGGATTATAGGAAAAATACACATCCTTAAACTCCAAAGGCAGTTCTTGGGATTCCGGGAGAGTTTTGACTCCCAGATCAGGAATTGTTTCGCTCTGATCCAGGTATCCAAAGACTCTCTCGCTTCCGGAGAGGGCGGATTGGAGGGCGGAAAAATTTTCAGCCAAACTTCCCACAGGCTGATAAAACTGGTTTAAGAGATTAATAAAGGCGATCAAGACACCCAGGGTTAAGACGTTTTCCAAAACCATTCCTGTACCAAACCAGAGGAGCACTCCCAAGGAAAAGGCGGAAAGGAGGTCGATCAGGGGTCTGAAAATTGCATTTACATACATTTCCCCCAAATTTGACTTGAGAAGTTCCTGATTTTCTTGGGAAAAGTCTTTCCTGGCCTGGGATTCCCGGCTGAAAAGTTGAACGATACTCATTCCCCCAATATACTCGCTGAGAAAGCTGTGTACTCTGGCAAAAGCCGCTCGGGTTCTTCGGTAGGCCTTACGGCTCTTCCACCGGAAAAAGACAATGAGGAAAATCACGGGGATGAGGGTGGCGACCGTGAAGGTTCCCAGGGTGGGATTCAGGGTGAATAAAGTGACCACCACACCGATCATCACCACCAAATCCTTAAGTAAAGAGGTGAAAAGTGTATTAAAAAATTCAGCGATGGTACCCACGTCCCCCGTGACAGCGGAAACCAGCTTCCCCACGGGTTCGTTTTGGTGGTATTTTAATGGTTTTTTTAAAAAATGATCAAAAAGCCTGGTTCTAAGTTCCACCATTACTTTTTGCCCCACAAAGGCTAATAAATAGATCTGCAGGAAACTGGCGCTCATGGTGACCAGGAGAATTCCCAGGTATTTTATTCCCGCTGAATTTAGGGCTGACCACGCCTGGGGACTGGGAACTCCGGAGGAAAGGGGGCCGTCAATCGCTTCCTTTAGGATCCAGGGGAGGGAGAGGGTTCCTGCTGCACTGATTCCCAAGCCTACAATAGCTAAAAAGACTTGGAGGGAATAGGGTTTCATAAGCCCCATGAGTCTTTTTAAGATTTTGATGTCAAAGGTCTTTGGGTTTTCATTTTTTTTCAATTGTCTCTCCAGATATCCGGTCCTTTTGGTGTTGAAGGGTGGCTATTTCACTATAGGTCCCTTCTACTTTTAGAAGTTCCTCGTGGGTGCCCCGTTGAAGGATGGTTCCTTTCTCCATAACGAGGATAACATCGGCATTTTTTAAAGTGCTTATTCTATGGGATACCAAGATGATGGAACGCCCTTTTGCTTCTTTTAAAAGATGTCCCAGGATTTTTTCCTCTGTTTCCATATCCACAGAGGCCATGCAGTCATCCAATAATAAAATGGGAGCCGGAGCGGTGAGGGCTCTGGCCAAACTTACTCTTTGTTTTTGACCTCCGGAAAGGGAGACGCCCCGTTCCCCCACCAGGGTATCCCAACCTTGGTCAAATCCTTCCACGTCCCGGGTTAAGGTGGTCATTTCACCCATGAGAAGGATTTCTTCCAGGGGGGTTTCGGGATTGGAGAAGGCTATATTATTTTTGATTGTTTCTGAAAAGAGAAAGGTGCTTTGGGGAACCATGGCGAATTTTTTTCTTAACTCGACTAAAGGCCAGAGTTTAATGTCCTTTCCCCCTAAAAATATGGTTCCTTCCGGAGGGTCTAACAAACGGGGGAGAAGTTTTAATAGGGTGGTTTTACCCACCCCTGTGGACCCCAGTATTCCCAGGATCTGACCAGGTTTCAAGGTAAAACTTATATTTTTTATCACCGGATTATCCCTTTTAGGATAATGAAAGTTCAGATTTCTGACCTCCAGAACGTAAGGGGGAGGAGGCGCTTGGGCTTCGGGCGGGGAGGTTATTTCCGGTTTTTCTTGAAGGACTTCATTGATTCGCCCTAGGGATGCGGCTCCCCGTTGAATGATATTTACCGTCATTCCTGCGCCCAACATGGGCCAAACCAACATGGAAAGATAACTCAGATAACTGGCAAATTCCCCCGGGGTGAGGTGACCTTCCATAACTTGCCCCCCTCCGTACCACAAAAGAATCAGGGTGGTAAGACCGGATAACAGGGCGATGATGGGAAAAAACAGACCCCAGAGTTTGGTCAATTCCAGATTCCGCTGAAGATATTCTGTATTTTTAAGATGAAATTTTTCACTGAAGTTTTGTTCTTTCACAAAAGCTTGAATCACTCGGATTCCTGATAAGGCTTCCTGCACTTGATTGGTGATTTGTGAGTAGGCTTCTTGAACATTTTTAAAAAGCCTGCTCACCATCCCGCCGAAGGAAAGGATGAGGAGGGTAATCACGGGCAGGGGGATAAAGGTGTAGAATCCCAGCCATGGATTGGTTAAAAAAAGGATAATCAGGATGGTCGTGGTGAGAAAAACCCCATCCACAAAGGCCACGAAAGCCATTCCCGTGCTCATTCTGACGGCTTCCAGATCGTTAGTCGACCGGGCCATGAGGTCCCCCGTTCTATTCCGGGAAAAAAAGGAATCGGAAAGGGTGGTCAGATGATGGAAAATCTTGTCCCTCAAGTCCCGCTCAATCCGCCGTGAGGCCCCAATAATAAAAAATCTCCATCCCACACGGCCTAGAGCCACAGTAAAGGCTGTAAGCGCCAGATGAATCACCGTGGTATTCCTGCTGGACAGGTCATCCAAGGCGATCCTGATCAATTGGGGAATGAAAAGTTGGGCTCCATTGGTAAGAATGAGAAAGAAAAAGCCTGCGGCATAAAATAAACTATACTTTTTAAAATAGGGGAGCAGGGTTTTAAATTCTTTGACCATGGTTATCCTCTCTAATTACGATTCAGCGGATTGATACATAATATAGGAAACTTATGCTTATGACAAATATGGAATCCCGCCTCTTGACACCCGCAAGCCTTCCGGTTATCTTAAGTCACTATTTTATTTACGCATGAGGTGAACTCCCTTGGCTACAGAAGCAAAGAAAAAAGACTCTGCAGAAAAACGGCACAAGCAGAATGTGAAAGCCCGGCTCCGGAACCGCAGTGCAAAAACCCGGATCAAAACCGCCATCAAATCTTTTGAAGGCGCTGTAAAAACTGGCGATGAAACTACTTCCGTAGAGAAGTATAAAACCATGGTTAAACTCATGGATACCGCCGCTGGTAAAAAGATTTTCCACAAGAATACTGTGGCCCGGAAAAAATCTCGAATGAGTAAGCTTCTTAAGTCTCTCAAGGCCTAAGGACTAATTTTTTCGTGAATCCCGAAAAGCTAACCAAAGCTGAGATCATAGAGCATATCTCTGAAAAGAGCTTGGTATCAAAGAAGGTTATCCATGAAATTCTCGATTCTTTTATCGATGAAATCAAGGTAGCCTTACTTGAGGACCGGGTTGTGGAACTGAGAGGCTTTGGTACTTTTGAAATCCGAACTCGCAAAGGCCGTGAAAAAGCACGGAATCCCCGAACCGGCGAAACTCTCCCGGTGTCAAATCACGGGGTTCCCATCTTTCGTCCCGGTAAAGAGTTGAAATCGGAAGCTTGGCTCCTAAGGAACTAACTTGACCCTATCCCTTGGCAGATCAGTCCCCGAGAAACTTAGGGTGACCGCTGCGGAATTGGGCTTAGTTTTCTTGGGTGTTCTTCTCTTTACCTTGTCCTTCCCCAGTTTTTTAAGCGATAGGGGCTGGGCTTTTTTGGGCTTTTTCGCTCTGCTTCCCATATTTTATTTAATTCCTAAAATAAGCTGGACAAAAACTGTTCTTTACGGTGGTTTGTACGGCTGGTCTTCTTACGCTCTTTTTAATTTCTGGCTCATCACCTTTAATCCCGTGGCTTTTTCCGTAGTTCCCACCGTCTATTTGCTTTATGGAATGGCCCTGTTTCCCCTTTTGAAAGCCGCTACCCTTCTGCTCCCCCATTATCGACCTTGGATCTTAACCTTGGTTTGGGTGAGTTATGAATTTTTAAAAACCCAAGGATTTTTAGGTTATTCTTATGGAGTTTTGGGCTATGTCCATTGGGAAAATCCTCTTTTAATCCAACTGGCCTCCCTCGGGGGGGTTTGGCCGTTGAGTTTTTTGACAGTATTTCCTTCAGCTTTTTTGGCGGAACTTTTCGCTACAAAAAAGTTTGATAAACGATTAAAAATTGGGTTGGGTATCTACAGCGGATTGATGGTTCTGAGTGTAATTTGGGGTGTGATGAGCCCCCTGGAGACCAAGAACCTCCCCCATTGGAAAACAGCCTTGATACAAAACGACATGGATCCCTGGATAGGGGGGGATGAAGGGTATTCGCAAGGGCTCCAGCGCCTCACATCCCTCTCCACAGCGGCAGCCCGGGAGAAACCTGAAGCCATTATTTGGCCTGAAACATCTTTTGTACCCTCTATTTTTTATCACAAAAAATACCGGGAAGATCCCCTGAGGTATCAATTGGTGGTGGAATTGGAAAATTATTTAAAATCTTCATCTGCTGATTTCATTTTGGGTAATGGTCATGGGGAGCGTAGGCTCATACCCGGTAAGGGTGGGCAGTCTGCGAGGGTGGATTATAACTCCTCCTTTCTCTATTCCCAGGGACAATTCACCCAGAGATACGATAAAATCCACCTGGTCCCCTTTACGGAAAACTTCCCCTTTAGAGGACCTTTAACCCCAGTGTACGAGTATTTGAAGAATGCCGATACCCATTTTTGGGAGGCGGGGCGGGATTATACGGTCTTTACCCTTCCTGGGGTGAAATTCTCCACCCCCATTTGTTTTGAGGATACCTTTGGCTCCCTAAATCGGGAGTTTGTTCTTCAGGGAGCCCAAGTCTTGGTGAATCTTTCCAATGATAGTTGGTCTGGGGTAAAAACCAATATGTATCAGCATTTTGCCATCGGTGTTTTTCGGGCTGTGGAAAATAGGCGTAGTCTTTTGCGATCCACCGCAGGCGGAATCACCGCTTCGGTGGATCCTAATGGGAAAATTTTAGGGGAATTATCACCCTATACTCAAGGGTATTTAATGGCCGAAGTCCCTCTTGTCACGGAGGTAAAGACCTTGTATACCCTGTGGGGTGACTGGATGGCTTATTTTATGGTGATTTTAACCTTGGTTGGCTTGGGTTATGGTGTTTGGGGCCTAGTCAGAAAGATAAGTTGACATTATGTTCTATGTGTAGGAAAATGAAGATCTGGAGTTAAAAGTGGCTCTCAAGGGCAAAATATTAATAGTTGACGATGAACCGGTAAATCTCGATTTTTTCGATGTTATGCTTTCAAGGCTTGGCTTTGAAGTAGAAATGGCAGAAGATGGCGAAGAAGCCTTGGATATGATTCAGGAAGACCGGCCTGATCTTATAATTCTCGATAATATCATGCCGAAAATGACAGGTTGGGAATTTACCAAGATTCTTAAGCAAAGCAAAGCTTATGAGCAATTTGCCGACATTCCCATCATCATGTTCTCCGCCATGGATGCCATCAAGGATAAGATTGAAGGGTTTGAATTGGGGATTGAAGACTATATCACCAAGCCCTTTAACTTTTCTGAAGTTCTTGCCAGGATTCGTGCAGTGTTACGAAACCGGGAATTGGCTAACCAAGTGGTGAATCGTGAGCGTAGGATTACCCTTATTGAAAGTTTAAATAAGAGTTTGGTTTATTTCACAGAACATTTGAAACCCACCAACGAGGAACTTTTAGTTTCAGCCAATTCCTTAGATCCTAAGGATCTGGAAAAGGTGAAGAGATTTCAAGCCCAGGTGGTTCAGGAATGTGAACAAACTTTATCAGCCCTGGAAGGGTTAAAAGAAGAAGTTTTGGAACTTCGGGCTGAAGGGGATAAAATTCAAGCTGCGGAAGTATCCCTACAGGACTTGGAAGAAAAATTCCAAAAACACTTTAGCGGATGGAACCAGAGTTAATATGTTGAGCCCTGAGAAAAAAAAAGTTTTAGAACTTTTTAACGAAGGCCGCAAATGTTACAAACTTTTGGAATTTGCAAAAGCGAAAGAGTTATTCCTTCAGGCCTTGGGTGTGGATCCTACTGATGGCCCCTCTAAAGTATATGTGGAGAGGTGCCAGCATTACATCGATGAACCTCCCGAGGACGATTGGGACGGGGTCTACATCATGAAGACGAAATGATCATAAGCAAATAATATGAACGACCGAAAACTGAATAAATTCTACGAAGAAATTAAAACGACCCTGGGTACCGAGACCGTCTTCAACGGTACCATGAAATATTCGGAATCCCTGAAGATCAGCGGTAGATTCGAAGGACGGATTGAGTCCGGAGGCCTATTGGTGGTGGACAAGGGAGCCGAGGTCCTGGCTGAAATCCGGGTACGGTCTGTGGTGATAGCCGGTACTGTGAAGGGCAACATCGAAGCCGTGGGTCAATTGGAAATTTTAGAAACGGGAAAAATCATCGGGAATATCCGCACTGCAAAGTTAAAAATGGCCGATGGGGTAGTTTTTGAAGGAAAAGTCGAAATGCTTAAAAGTCCCGATAGTGTGGATATTTTTTCAGCTACCCCGGACCAGCTTAAGAGATCTTTGGAGAGTATTTAGTAATTGTTATGGACACTTACGCTGAAAAGACTGGCCCGGGAGCTGCGAAAAAAATACCTTCACCGGGGATTGAAAATCGCCTTTGCTGAATCCTGTACCGGGGGTTTGGCTGCTTCGATTTTGACATCCCTTTCTGGTGTGAGCGATTTTTTTCTGGGCTCCGCCGTGGTTTATAGTAATGAAACCAAACATCGCCTTTTGGGTGTTCCCCTGGATACTTTACGTGAATGGGGTGCTGTTTCCCCGCAAACGGCTAAGGCTATGGCCCAGGGGCTCCAGTTGAAAATAGATTCTGATATTGCCCTAAGTATCACGGGTATTGCCGGCCCCGAGGGCGGAACCAGGGAAAAGCCCGTGGGGTTGGTCTGGTTCTGTTTCACCCAAGGAGAAAAAAATCTGGTTTGGAAACGGATTTTTAAGGGTAGGCGAGAAAGGATACAAAGATTATCGGTGAAGGAAGTGTTTAAGGCACTTTTAACAGGGCCTCCGGTTGACAGCCAGTAATTATGGTTTTACAATGAAATTGCCTATACGGCTCCCCTCTAAAATAAAAAAATCAAACAAACATTTAAACCATACAGGAAGAGTAAATGGACGAAATTTTTGAAAGTGAATCCTCTAATTCGGGTGAGACACCTGATCAGGGCACTCCCGAAGTAAAAACCCGTGCGCCGGCAAGACGAAGAAAAATCCGCGTGGAACTGGTAAAAGAGGAACAAAGCGAAGGGGAGTCCAATCCAGTATCCTCATCCGAGTCTCCGTCCCAACCTGATTCGGACACAAGTAATCCCCAGGTTTTATCTTCTGGGGAGTCTGAAAATCCTCAGGCGACTCCCCAGAGGCCCTCTGTCCCCGCCTATGAGAATGTGGATGAACTGAAAAATTATAGCGGCAACAATCAAAGAAATAGTTACCGCAGCAACCAAGGGAGCCCGGGAAACCAAGGCAACCAGGGAAATCAAAACAACCAGGGTAATCAAAATATTAACCGGAACCGGGGGGGGAACAACACCAACCAAAGGAATTTCCGTCAGGAAATGAATAAACCGGTGAAGTATAACCCATCTAATTTTGATGAAAATAATAAATTGGTGATCAATGATCTCACCGCCATGCCCATGCCCCATCTCCGGGATCTGGCCATGGACCTGGGAATATCTCAGGAAGACCTGGTGACCATGAAAAAACAGGATGTGATCTTCAACGTCTTGAAGTCCCATTCGGATCAGAGAGGCGTCATTTATGCCTACGGTTCTTTGGAAATCCTTTCCGATGGTTATGGATTTTTAAGAAGTCCTCAAAACTCCTATCTGGCGGGAAACGATGATGTCTACATTAGCCCCAGTCAAATAAGACTTTTTAATTTAAAAACCGGTGATACGGTTTATGGTCAGATCCGTCCACCCAAGGAAGGTGAAAGATTTTTTGCCATGCTCCGGGTGGAAACCATCAACTATGACGACCCTTCCGTCGCCCAGACCAGGATCAGTTTTGACAATCTTACTCCTCTTTATCCCAATAAAAGACTAGAAATGGAGACCACCGACGGGGATATTTCCACCCGGATGATCAATCTTTTTTGTCCCATTGGTAAAGGGCAGAGGGCTATCATTGTTTCTCCCCCTCGTACGGGAAAAACCATTCTCATGCAAAAGATTGCCAACGCCATCACCACCAACGATCCTGAAGTTCACCTCATCGTGCTTCTCATCGATGAACGTCCTGAAGAAGTGACTGATATGCAGCGCACCGTGAAGGGCGAGGTGATCGCTTCTACCTTTGATGAACAGGCCAGTCGCCACGTACAAGTGGCTGAAATGGTTTTGGAAAAAGCCCGCCGCCTGGTGGAACACAAAAAGGACGTGGTGATTCTTCTGGATTCCATTACCCGACTCGCCAGAGCCTATAACCAGACCGTTCCCACCTCAGGTAAGATTCTTTCCGGTGGTGTGGACTCCAATGCCCTTCATCGCCCCAAGAGATTCTTTGGAGCAGCCCGAAATATCGAAGACGGGGGAAGTCTTACCATCATCGCCACGGCCTTGATCGATACGGGAAGCCGGATGGATGAAGTGATTTTCGAAGAGTTCAAGGGAACGGGAAACATGGAAATCCACCTGGATAGAAAACTTTCCGACCGAAGATTGTTTCCTGCCATCAACATTAAGAAATCCGGAACCCGGAAAGAAGAACTCCTGCTCACGGAAGATGAACTGAATAAAATGTGGGTTTTACGTAAAGTAATAAATCCCATGGACGATGTGGAGATCAATGAGCTTCTGATTGACCGCATGAGGAAGACTAAGAACAACGAAGCCTTTTTACGCAGTATGAATTCTTGATCAGTTTTCTGTTTATTGTTGCAGATTCGCTCTTCATGGCTTAAAATGGTATCCAAAAGGGTAGCCATTCTTGGAAGAACGAATCAGCACAATATTGAACTATCATGAGAAGGAATTCAGTTCTAAACCTTCAGTCCTCGTATCCTGCCCTGGAAGAGTAAACCTCATGGGGGACTTCACAGAGTACTCCCAAGGCTATAGTTTGAGTATGACTATAGAACAAAGAGTTTATGTGGGTGTCTCTCCCAGACAAGATGGTCAGATCCGGTTTTCCAGCCGGGAATATAACGAAAAGAAGAAAACTATCCCTGGCAATCTCAAATTTAGAAAAGAGGACCGATGGGCGAATATCCCCAAAGGGGCTCTTTCTTTGGTATACCCCCAGCTATCCTCGGATCAGGGCTTGGATATTTCTGTGGCTTCGGATATCCCCCAATCCATGGGGCTGGGATCCTCCCAAGCCCTAGCCCTGGCTTCTGTTTTGGCCTTTTCTGAGTATTTTAAACTATATTATACCCGGGAACAGGTATTGACCATTGCCCTCCTGGTAGAAACCCAATTTTTAGGGTTACCCACCGGGGCTTCGGCCTTCAGGGTTTTCTCAGAGGCGCAGAGGGGTAATCTACTTCTATTGGATCATCGAAGCGGTGAAGTGGAGAGCCTTCCCCTTAGGCTTTCCGATGGTCAAATTTATATCTTCAACTCCCGGGTGCCCTCGGCGTCCTTTGAATCCCCTTCTCCGGGGGATTTGAAGGATTTGGACCTGGTGGCCCGATTTCTAAGTCGGGGGAGGATTGGAAAGACCCTGAGGGATTTTACCAGAAGCGATCTTAGGGACAAGGTGGGGGACATCCCCGAATCCTCCCGGCGCAGATCTCTCCATGTGGTGGAAGAGAATTTGCGGGTTTTTGAAATGAGAAACCTGATCGAAAACCAAGATTGGCAGTCTTTTTCCCGGCTCATGAGCCGGTCCCATGAAAGCCTCCGGGACCTGTATGAAGTTTCCTGTCCCGAGGTAGACTGGTTAGTAAAAAGACTGGGGGAGAATTCCGCTTTCTGGGGTAGTCGGTTTACCTCCACAGGGACCGGCGGTACAGTCATTACCATTGGACACAAGAATGCCCTAGAGTCCTTCAGTTCTCAAATGGAAGAATATGAAAGAATTTTTGGATTCCACATTGAAGTGTTATTGACTGAACCTTCTGAAGGTGTTCTCATTCATAAGGTTTAAAATGAAAATTCAATTACATACCATGAAGGGTCGAAGTCGTCAGTCCCACCGTATCACCCAAGGGGAAGGCCGCTGTGACAGATAATATTAAAGAAGGGTTAAAACTATACAAGGAAAAGCATTACGATCAGGCCTTGTATTATTTTGATGAAGAGAATCCCCTGGAACATCCCATTAACGCTTATTATATGGGGTTGAGTCACCTTTGTTTGGAGCACTGGGATGAAACCCTGGAGCTTCTCGATGTGGTGCTCCTGAAGGATGAGGATCTGTTAAGGATTCTCCATTGCCAGATTCTAAAAGGTTTTGTACTTATTCAACAAGAAAATTGGTCAGGGGCTGAAACTTGGTTAAGGCAGGTTGTCCTAGAAGGCACCGATGGTTCCCAGGTTCAATCCCTCTTAGGGTATGCTCTTTTTCGCCAGGGTCGTCGGGTGGAAGGCTTAAAGCACCTGAACCAGGCTTTGAAAATGGATCCTACAAATATGAATGTGATGAACTCCTTGGGTTATCTTCTAGCAGAAGAGGGAGTTCATCTTTCAAAAGCCTTAGGACTCGTACGAAAAGCCCATTTTTCCGATCCTGAGAATCCTGCTTATTTGGATTCTCTCGGGTGGGTACTTTATAAAATGAACCAACCGGTTCAGGCTCAGACCTATCTGGAAAAGGCCTTGAAAAAGAAGTCCCATCCCCAGATCCAAATTCACTTGGAGGAACTCCATAGGAATCTAGGAAAATCCGGGTTAATAAGGTAATTTAGCACCATGAAGAACCTGTGGAAAACACTTATACCCATTGCTCTGCTCACAGCGGGCATTTATCTCTCCGCTCAAGGATTGGATTTTAACCAACCCCAGGCTCAGCAGGAATTTAGAAATGGGGTGGTGGCTTTTCACAGCGGACTGTTCAACAAGGCAATTCTGGCTTTTGAAAAATCCATCAATTTTAAACCGGATGTTTCCCTTTCTCGTTTTTGGTTGGGACAAGCCCTCTATTATGCGGGTTTTGAAGAGGCCGCTCTGAACGAGTGGACCAATATATTAAAAGCGGGGAGCCAGGATTCCGTCCTTTCAGCCTGGGTAGAAACCGTGCGTAACCGCCGGGGCTTGGGGGCTGAAACTCTTTCTCCGGATCGGTTTGTCACTCTTTACGAAATGCTGGGTAAAATTGAAGGATCCCAAGAAAAACCTCTCTTTCTTAGACCCACATCTGTCAGGCCCCTCCCCAGCGGGGGTTATCTGGTGGCGGGATTTGCCACAGGGGATATATTAGAGTTCAATTTCAACGGAAGGATGACCCGGCGCTTCATCGGGGGCTTGGAAAGATTTCTAGGTCCCTTTGATGTGCTCCCCCTGGGGAATAATTTTCTGGTAAGTGAATATCTGGCGGATCGAATTTCCCTGGTGGATCAAAATGGAATTCGAACAAAAACCATAGGTTCCAAGGGCCGGGGTGCCGGACAGCTTCTGGGTCCTCAGTTTCTCACCAGCGATGGGGTTTCGTCTTTTTTTGTTTCGGAATGGGGGAATAGGCGAATTAGTAAATTCACCCATGAGGGGGAATTTATGTTTTCCTTTGGAGGGAGTTCAGGGGATTATTCCGGATTGCAAGGTCCTACCGGGGTGGTCTTTTACCAGGACAAAATTCTGGTTTCAGATAAAACAAAGAAAACTTTGGAACTCTTTGATTCCAGCGGGAACCATGAGTTAACTATATCTTCATCTTTATTAAATGCCCCCGAAGGTCTGGCCCTGGACTCCCAGGGGAGAATATTTTTGGCTGATGGAAAAAAAGTATTTTATGTAAAACCGGAAACCGGGGAGATAGAACCCTTTGACCCTGAATGGGAACAAGGGGCAAAGGTTATGATTTCAGCTCCCGATCAGAACAATAATCTTCTGGTGGCGGACTTTGACATGAACAGAATCCGAGTTCTTACTGAGAGCACACAGATTTATAGCGGCATCGTCCCTCGGATTGTGAGAATTGTTTCAGATAATTACCCCAAGGTTTATGTGGAAGTGGAAGTGGAAGATCCCCAAGGTCGACCTGTGATGGGGCTTGAATCCAATAATTTCATATTAAGCGAAACTAAAACTCGGGTATTAAATATTGCCATGGACCAGCAGCCCTACGCCAATAGAGAAATAGAAGTCAGTGTTTTGGTGGACCGTATGCCCCAAATGAAAGATTTTAAGCAGGAGACTGCGGATGCTGTGACCTATATGGCGGAAAATATGAATAAAAGGGGGGGAGAATGGTTATACAACTTGAGAGCCCTTCCTGTCCAAGACGCTGTTAAAAATCTCTCCGTTTTAAAACAAGTGGAATTGGCCACGGATGAATCCACCATTTCATCCCAGGTGCGGTTTGATTTGTCCTTGCGCTTGGCTGCCTCCCAGCTCATTCCCAGTATCAGAAAAAAAGCGGTTTTTTTTATTACCGCTGGGGGAGAACTCTCCTCCAAGGCTTTTTCTCAATATGACCTGGTGGAACTTTCTAATTATTTAAAGAGTAATGGAATTAGGTTTTATATCCTCCGGGTAGGACCCCTCCCCATCGCTCCTGAGTTAGAGTATATCCGAACAACCACCGGGGGACTGATTTACGATTTGGCGGCTCCCACCGCCCTGGGGGGAGTTATAGAATCCTTGGAAACCTCTCAAACAGGAAAATACGTACTTACCTATCAATCGATCACCCCCCCTGAGTTTGGAACTCGCTATATCCCCTTGGGGGTGGAAGTCCAGCATTACAAGAAAAGTGGAAGAACAGAATTGGGTTACTTCGCCCCCATGAGGAACTAGGGAGAATCAGCAGCGTCTGAGGGCCAAAGTTCTTCCATTTCTTCTGCGAGCAGCTCCAGTTTTTGAGCCAGGGAAGGATCTTGAGCCGCCATTTTGTAAACCTTGGCCATGGCCAGCATCATATCTTGGTAGAAGACTTCGATCTTTTCCGTCCATTTACTTTGTAACAAAGGGTCTTGTTCTAAAATGCTAGGGCCCCAATCCTTATATTTTTTTTCTAAATCCTTGGATCTTTGGACTAAGGGTTTCATCTGGTTGAGAAAATTCTGAAGTGCTAGAGTCACACTTTGTGGGGTGGTTGCCTCTTCTATCGCCTGGGTAAAGACGGCTCCTATTTTGAAATAATCGTCGAGAAACAAATTCACATCTCGAATTTGAGCTCCCGCGACGGATGTTAAAAGTATGCCTATAATCAGGAATAATGACTTTTTCATTTAGTCCTCCACCATAAGTTTAATACACTTCACAATTTCTGGTATGTATAAAAATAAAAAATTTACCGGGTAATTATTGGGTGCTTTTTGAGGGTAAAAGTACTTTAAAACGCCTTACGCAGTTCCTCCGCCGCGGTTTCCGGGAGTACGGGATTCACATAAAGTCCGCCGGCGTATTCCAATCCCCCTTTATGTTTAACCTGGGGAATCACAGAAATATACCAATGAAAGTAAGCTTGTTCCCGTTCAAAATGTGCCAGGGATTGGATCACTAAATTGTAGTCAGGATTCTGCAAAACCTTAAATACCCGGCGAAAAACATCCCCCAATACCTCTGCCAAGGCCTTAGCCTGGTCTTCGCTCAACAGACTGAAGGATGGTTGGTGCTTCAGGGGGATGATCCAAAAATGATAGGGGGATAGGTCTGCATAGGGAGCCAGGGCCACAAAATCTTGGTTTTTAACAATAATTCTTTTTTTTTGTTCCAGTTCATCCGCCGTGAGGTCACACACCAGGCACTGGTCGTTGATGTCATAATACCTCTCCATTTCCCTCAAGCGGATCTGGGTTTCAAAGGGAATCACCGGGAGACCGTAGATTTGAGAATGGGGGTGCTCCAAACTTCCTCCGGCCTTTAATCCCTGATTTTTAAAAATCACCACGTGCCGGACTTTGGGGTTTTCCTGAATTTCCCGGAAACGGGTACGCCAGGCAAGGATGAGGGTCAATAGATCTTCGTTGGTCATAAGAGCCAGGGTTTTATTGTGGAGAGGATGGTCGATGATCACATCGTGGATGCCAAACCCCTGCATCTCCATTCGCAGTCCTTCCCGGTTTTTTTGGGGTTCCACGTTCCTGTCCACGCTGGAATATTTATTTTCAATCACCCGGACCTGCCACTGGGGAGAGATCGGAATCCTCCATATTTCGGTATTACTGGTACCTTCGTTTCCCCGGCAAAAGGGACAGTCTTCCCGGTAAGGCGGAAGGGCTTCCAGGATTTGAATCCGATCTTCTTCCTTGGGCTTCAATTCTTGTGGCCGTGATGCCCGATTGGGCGCAAAGATAACCCAGTCGTGGGTTATGGGATTTTTTCTGATAATGGACATGAAAGCCCCTGAATTGAAGTATAAGAGACCCCAGGACTCCCGGCAAGACTTGTAAATAAGTGGGGATTTTTTTACACTAGCTCTTGTTTCTATCAGGAGGAAACCATGACCAGCCGTACCGAATCCGATTCCATGGGGAATATTCAGATTTCCGCCGATGCCTATTGGGGGGCTCAAACTGAGAGGGCTCGGTTAAATTTTGGAATTAGTCCTTACACCATGCCATTGGTTTTTCAGAAGGCCTTGGCATCCGTGAAAGAGGCTGCGGCCCAGGTCCATAAAGATCTGGGTTTGGGGGATGCTAAACTTTACGAAGCGGTAATTTTGGCCGCCCAGGAAGTTCGGGAGGGAAAACATCCGCTGCAGTTTCCCGTGGATGTTTTCCAGACCGGGAGCGGTACCTCTTGGAATATGAATATGAATGAAGTGATCGCCGGTCGGGCCAACGAAATCCTGGGAGCGGGCAGGGGGGGGAAGTCCCCCGTCCACCCTAACGATCTGGTAAATCAGGGGCAATCCTCCAACGATGTGATCCCCGCCACCTTGAATATTTCCAATATTGTGGGGTTGAAAACCTTAATTCCCGAAGTCCGCAGACTTTCCGCCGCCTTTGGTGAAAAAGCAGTCTTGTGGAAAAATCAGGTGAAAATCGGCCGAACTCATCTGCAAGATGCGGTTCCCCTGTCCTTGGGAGCCGAGATGTCCGCTTTTTCCCGGCAGCTTCATTTGGCTGCCGACCGGTTGGAAACCGTGTTTCCCCGGCTTCGGGAGCTGGCTTTGGGGGGAACGGCCTTGGGTACGGGGATCAATACCCATCCGGAATTCGCTCCTAGGGCGGCACAAAAACTTTCCCAAATCTGGGGAGAAACCTTGATTCCCGCCGAAAATTTCTACGAGGCGATAGCCGCCCGGGATGTTCAGACGGAGCTCATGGGGGCTTTAAACGTTTTAGCCGTGGCGCTGATGAAAATAGCCAACGATCTTCGGCTTTTATCCTCAGGCCCCCGATGCGGCCTGGGGGAAATATTCCTTCCCAGTCTCCAACCCGGGTCCTCCATCATGCCGGGGAAGGTGAATCCCGTTATTCCCGAAATGACCATACAAGCCGCGGCCCATGTCATGGGAAAACTCACCAGCGTGACCATAGCCTGTCAAAACGGCCCTCTGCAATTGAACATCATGATGCCCCTTCTGGCCCATGAAACTCTTTCGTCCCTGGAATTGATGGAAAATACCTGCCGAGTTTTCCGGGAAAAGTGTGTGGAAGGTTTGGAAGTGAATGGACCACAGTGCGAAGCCTGGGTTGAGCAGTCCATGGCCTTGGTTACCCCCTTAAACCTGAGCATCGGCTATGATAGGGCGGCCGGCTTGGCCTACAAGGCTGTGAAAGAAAAGAAAACAGTGCGGCAGGTGGTGGTGGAGGAAGGGGTTTTAACCGAGGAAGAAGCGGCGGTAATTCTCGATCCTCGTAAAATGATTTAACGAGGTTATAGATGGGATTTTACAACAGGGAAGCGGGTTTACCGGTCTCGTAGCCCTGGGAGTAATCGATACCAATCACCTTCAGCATGGCGAGAATTTCTTGGCTGCACACAAACTCCGCTATGGTTCCTATCCCCATGACTTTTCCAATTTTATAAATAGCCTCCACCATGGCCTGGCTGATGGGATCTGTCGTGAGGTTTTTTACAAAAACTCCATCAATTTTTATAAAATCCACTGGGAGTTGTTTGAGGTAGGCAAAAGAGGAGAAGCCGGAACCAAAATCATCTAAGGCGAAGGAGGAGCCTATGGCTTTTAGTTCGTTAATAAAAGTTACGGCCATATCCAGGTTTGAGACTGCAGCGGTTTCAGTGATTTCAAAGCAAAAATTTCTCGGGTCCGAGGCATTTTTTTTAAACTCGTGTTTGATAAAAGAAAGCAGGTTTGGGTCCGCCATGCTTTCCCCGGAAAGGTTGATGGTGAAAACCGTGGGAACCGGTCTATTGAGCTGAACGGTCTTGTAGAGGGCCAGACTATTTCTGATGACCCAACGGTCTATTTTCGGCATGAGATTGTACCGTTCGGCAGCGGCAATAAAATCAAAAGGCATGACCAGGGACCCATCATCTTCCCGCAGGCGAATGAGGATTTCTTCCTTGGGGGGAAGTCCTTTTTCCGGAGAAATGGGAACGATGGGTTGGGAAAACAAGACGAATTCATCCCTTTCCAAGGCCTTATTCAACCGGGTGATCCAACGCATTTCTCCCCGGCGTTTCACAAAGGTTTGCTCCTGGTGTTCATAAACCTTGATCCGGTTCCCCCCCTCTTCTTTGGCTAAATAACAGGCGTCGTCGGCTGCACCCAAAATAGATTTGATATCGTCAAAGTGGGATTTATCCAAGGAAACCAGACCTATACTGGCTTTGATGCGGAACTCCGTTCCTTGCCAGGTGAATTCGGTACTATTTAATGTGTGCTTTAGAATCCATGCTTTTTCTAGGGCTTGGGTGGTATCCGTATCATCATAAAGGACTGCAAACTCATCCCCGCCTAACCGGGAAATGGAAAGTACGGTGTTGTCTTTTAACCGGCGCAGGATTTCCCCGGTTTGGCGAATAAGTTCATCTCCGGCCAAATGTCCGCAGGTATCGTTTACCAGCTTGAACTGATCGATATCCATGTAGAGAAGAACCGAAGGGGTTTCTTTTTTTGCCAGATCATAGAACCGTTCATTGAGACCAATGGTGAATTCCCTCCGGTTCTGAAGGCCGGTGAGGGCATCGAATTTTGATTGATGCTCCACTTTCCGGGATAGGGCCCGAACTTCCGAGACATCCCTAAAAGAAAGGACCTGACCCAGGGGTTTAGTTCCCAGTTCCAGCACCTGAATACCCCCCTCGACCTGATGAATCTGACCATCGGGAGCTTGTAAAAGGGCATTTTTGAAATAAATTGGGGAGGGAAGGGGCATCCCGGGGGTGACGTCAAAGAACCTGATGGGAATCAAACTGACCTCATCGTGAAGTTGGAAAATCTCTTCCGGAAGTTGACCCATGAGCTCGGTTTTTTCCATCCCCAGGATTTGAAGAGCCCGGGGATTTAGATAATGGATCTTACGGTTTTGATCCAGGGCTATCACCCCATCGGTGATTCCCCCTAAAATCGCTTCCTGCCAAAGTTCTTGATCTCGGAACTTTCTATCACCCCGGCTTTTTTCCAGGGCGATGTTTAAAGTGGTGTAGAGGTCCCGGTCTTTGTAGGGTTTGAGCAGATAACCCAGGGGTTGGGCAATTTTTGATCGGTCCAAGGTTTCGTTGTCCCCATAGGCCGTCAGGAAAACCACGGGAATCTGGTAGTTTTGTTGAAGCAATCGCGCCGTTTCGATCCCGTCCACGGGACCGTCTATCATGACGTCCATGAGAACTAAGGTTGGGGAATGCTCTTCGGCCAAAGCCAAGGCATCTTTACTGTTGGCGCACACACCCACCACAGTAAACCCATAACTTTCAATCCGCCGTTGGAGATCAAAGGCGATTATTTTTTCATCTTCAACGATGAGGATTGAATCCTTTTCCATAACTATGTTTATAGCATAAACCAAAGACAGGTATTTGAAAAGCTTTTCCAGCGTTCTATAATGATTCCATGAGTATCCACATTAACGCCCCAGAAGGGCAGATAGCCGATTCCATTCTTTTACCAGGAGATCCACTGCGGGCTCAGTATATAGCCCGGACCTATTTGGAGAATCCAGTTTGCTACAATGAAGTCCGGGGAATGCTCGGATATACCGGAACGTATAAAGGACAAAGAATCTCCGTCCAGGGGACAGGAATGGGTGTTCCCTCTATTTCTATATATGTGAATGAACTAATTCAGTTTTATGGGGTAAAAAAATTGATCCGGGTAGGGACCTGCGGGGGAATTCAAAAAGATATCCGAGTCCGGGATCTTATTTTAGCCATGACCTCCTGCACAGACTCCCAAATGAACCGGTTGAACTTTCCAGGATTTGACTTTGCTCCCTGCGGGGATTTTCCACTTCTGCTCAAAGCCTATAACCTGGCTCAGAGCTTAGGTCTACCCGTGAGAGCGGGAAATATTCTCACGGCGGATATTTTTTACCGGGATTCCATGGAAATGGTGAAAAAACTTGGGGATTATGGGGTATTGGCCGTGGAAATGGAAACCACCGCCCTCTACACCTTGGCTGCGAAGTACGGAGTCCAAGCCCTTTCCATACTTACTGTGAGTGATCATATTTTTACCGGGGAAGAAACCACTGCTTTGGAAAGGCAGACCACCTTTAATTCCATGATAGAACTGGGACTTGAAACCCTAGTTCTTGACCAGTAGGGCATTTCGCCGTAGACTCCTGATCATTTATAATTTATAAACCAAGGAACAAACATGGGATTAAACTGCGGCATTGTTGGCCTGCCCAACGTGGGAAAGTCCACTATATTTTCAGCCCTGACTAGCGCCCCGGCGGAGGCGGCGAATTATCCATTTTGTACCATTGAACCCAATGTGGGCATTGTGGCGGTCCCCGATCCCCGGCTTAAGAAAATTGCCGAATTCATTCCACCCCAGAAATTAGTTCCTGCATCCATGGAGATCGTGGACATCGCCGGTTTGGTCCGAGGGGCTTCCAAGGGCGAAGGTCGGGGTAACCAATTTTTGGCCAATATCCGGGAAACCGATTTGATCATCCATGTGGTGCGGTGTTTCGATGATCCGGATATTGTCCACGTGGAAAACCGGATTGATCCCGCCGGGGATATCGAAACCATCAATATTGAACTGGCCTTGGCGGATTTGAAGACCGTGGAAACCCGCCTACAAAAAAATGACAAGTCCGTGAGGGCCAATGTGCCGGAAGCCAAGGCCATCCATCCCGTTCTGGAAGGACTGAGGGATCACTTAAATCAAGGACTCCCGGCCAGAACTTATCCTCTGGAACCCGATCAGGCTGCCGCTCTGAAAGATCTCATGCTCATGACCGGAAAAAAGACCCTTTATGTGTGCAATGTGGACGAATCCGGCCTGGATAAAATGAACGATTACGTGAAAACCGTCCGAAGCATCGCCGCAAAGGAAAAATGCGACGTAATTGTGATTTGTGGGAAACTGGAGGCGGAAATAGCTGCCTTGGAAACTCTCCAAGACCGTCAGGATTTTCTGGAGGCGGCGGGACTAAAAGAATCCGGACTGGATCAGCTGGTACGGGGATGCTACCACACCCTGGGTTTGAGGACCTATTTTACCGCCGGTGAGACGGAGGTTCGGGCGTGGACATTCCATGAAGGGGATAAGGCTCCGGCCGCTGCTGGGGTCATTCATTCGGATTTTGAAAAGGGTTTTATCAAGGCTGAAGTCTATCATTTCGACGATCTGGTGAATTATAAATCCGAAGCGGAGATCAAAGCCAAGGGAAAACTCCGGATCGAGGGTAAAGAGTATCAGGTGAAAGACGGGGATATCATGCATTTCCGGTTCAACGTTTAGGAGTTCCCATGGAAATCATTTTTTGGAGTGCTCTTTTTTTAGTCCTGGGGTATCTGGGGCTTCGTTACAGACACCTTTGGTCCCTTTATAGGGCCCAAGGGGCTTTCAAACAAGGCGGTTTAGAGGCTGCCTTGGTCCATTACTCCAAAGCTCATAACACTGGGAACATGACCTTGAGGATGTGTGTGACCTACGGATTCCTACTCTTAAAATCGGGAAAGACCCTGGAAGCGGAAAAAGTATTGGATCTTCAGCGGAAAAAACGAAGAAAGTTCTCCCCTTCCAATCCCGAGGTTTGCCTGATCAGGACCTATCAGGCTTTGGTGGAATGGAAAAAAGGAAACCTGGACACAGCGGTGGAAATTCTTCAGGATCACCACGCTCTTGGATATAAGACCGCCGCGGTCTTCGGGTCCCTGGGATACTTTTTATTAACCAAAAATAAGTTAAATGAAGCCTTGATCATCAACCTGGAAGCCCAGGAATACGATTCCCAGGATAAGGTGGTTTTGGATAATCTGGCCCTGAATTACCGGCTTTTAGGAGATTTGAAGGCCGCAGGGGAAGTCTATGACCGCCTCATGTCCCTGGATCCCCAGTTTCCAGAAGCCTGGTATAACTACGGATTGTACCTAAAAGAACAAGGGAGCATTCCCCAAGCCAAAGAAGCTCTGGAAAAGGCTAAATCCCTCCCTTTAAACGCTTTATCGACTATTACCCAGGAAGAAATGACTCACGCATTGGAAAGTTTATGACTCCAGCGGATTTGGAACTGGTTCTGGGGCTCATCCTCAACGAAGCGGAATTCAAGGATATGGAAGTGATCCACGAGGCCTTGGAACGCCGGGGTAAAGACCTGAACTCCCTGGGATCCTTGGGATTTTCCACGGATACCCTGGCCAAAAACGTGTCCGTGCAGATCGGTTTCCAAATGAATGAAACCCGGAAACAGATGGGCTCCATGGTGAGGCACTTTGTGGCGGATATGATTAAGCAGGAAGTTCCGGATATTCCTGAGGAACACCTTCAGGAGCTTTTATCCGAATGGGTACCCACCCCGGAAGAAAAAGCTTCAAAAGCTCCCGTGCGAAAGGCTCCTTTGCCCGCAGAAGCCGGTATGGCCATGGTCAGGGACTTCATCGCTTTTTCAGAAGGCCGGATGACTTTGGATAAACAGGGTGTCCTGAGGGATGAAGTGGGGGATAGGTGGCCCGAGATTTTCTGGGGCCGCTTCCCCGAGCGGGTCTGCAAACTCATTCACGTCTATTTAGATAAAAAACTCGATGGCGAGGTGTTTTGGTCCGAGGTGAAGGCCACACT
>CAZUXL010000007.1:0-23078 GCA_964624355.1 uncultured Spirochaetales bacterium | reverse complement strand
CCCTCAGATTTGAGGGTCCCGGTCCTTTAGAAATAGTTTCCCTATTCCAGCCAGAATTCCACTCTTTCGTTTTTACTCAGATCCACAAATTCCGCCAATTTACCGCCGCTTCCTTGATCCAGGGTTCTGTAAACCAATTCAAAGTCAATCAAGGGGCTAGTCCCGGTCAAAATTTTATTGGTCATGAGTCCCCGGACTGCCTGAAATAGGTGGAGGGGGATGTTCAAATGGTTCAATTCTTTCTCTGGTTCCACTTGGTAGGTTTTCACCACCAGGGTTTGAAGCTGGGGAACGCCCATGGCGGATTTAAAATTGACACCAAAACCCCGGGCTAGATCTTCAAACCCCTTGGCCATCTGGTCTCCGATAGACTGGAAGGTGGAAAAAAGATCCGGCTCTGGGGTTTGTTTTTGGGAGGATGTTTTTTCAGAGGTGTCCCGGGTCCCTTTTAATTCTCTAATAAGCCTGTCTGCTTGTTCCGCGGTGATCGTCCCGGTCTGTAACATTTCTAGAATTTTTAAAATCGCCTCTTGTTCTGCCATCTAGTCCTCCTGATAAAGCTCGTCTTCGGTTAAATCCAGACCTGCCATTCCATTTTTTACCACTTGGAAGAACAGGTTTTCTATTTCTACCCCGATATTGATATTATGTACCAGACATTGGGCGGAGGATTTAAGTTCCAGGGGTGTAAAATTCAGGATACCTTTGATTCCCGCTTCCTTCAAAAGTTTAAAACTGTCGGCGGAATTTTCTTCAGGAACCGCCAGCACAGCGACCTCGATATGTTTTTCTTCCACAAAGCTGGGGAGCCGGGAAACTTCATACACGGGACAGGGACACTCAGGAGTGATTTCTTTGGCATTCAGGTCAAAGCCTGCGGCCACCTCGAAATCCCCTTGCCGGAAGCCCCTGTATTGCGCCAGGGCGCTGCCGATCTTTCCCATTCCCAAAATGATGATCTTCTGCTCGTGGGTTTTTCCCAGAATGCTGTCCAGTTGCTGGGCCAGGTAGTCGATATTATAACCACCCCGCTTATTTCCACCCAAAAGAAGAAGGGAGAAATCCTTTCGGACCAAGGCGGGGGCGACACCTATGGCATCACCCAGGTTATTGGAAAAAACCCTGTCAAATCCCAAGCTTTTCAACTGGGTGAGAATTCTTCTGTATTTCAGAAGCCGGATGACCAGCTCTTTATTAATCTTATTTTTCATTTGTTGTGCTTACTTTCACAAAAACATAGAAAATATACATATAAAACCTTTATTTGGCAAGGACTATTTGATAGAAAACCCTTTTGCACAAATCGTGAAGTCCTGATAATATTAAGAACAAAGGAAATTCAATGAATTACCAAATCGAATTGATTCGCACCGGGGGCGTGATTTCTAAAGATGCACCCTATCAGCCTTTTGTTTACAAGTTACTCCTGGGTGGAAATTTTGTCATGGAAATCTCCGAAGATTTCACCCATCTTCTCACCACTTTCATTAAAGGAGGGGTGAGAAAGCTTATTTTAGACTTAGCAGAGTTGAAATACATCGATAGCACGGGAATTGGCATCCTCATCAACTTGACCAAACTTATGCGGGCCCAGGGGGGGGACATGGTCATGTACAATGTCACTCCAAAAATTACCGAAGTTTTTAGTCTGGTGAAACTTCATGATTTTATTCAGATCTTCAAAAGTGAAAAGCAAGCTTTTGAGTATCTTTCCACGCTGACAAAATAAATGCGCCGGTATTTTTGTCTTCTTCTCCTGGTCACCGGTTCTTTAGGGGCTTCGGTTCCCAATCCCTTCATCATGGGATGGGGCCTACTTCCCCCGGAAACCCTATCGGCCTATCTGGTGGGGCAAAACCCCCAATTGGACCGGGGGGAGGCGCTGAAGGTCGCCCAGGTCTACGTGGAGGAATGTTCCACCGAAGGGATAAACCATGACCTAGCCTTCGCCCAGATGCTCCTGGAAACCTCATTTCTTCGGTTTGGGGGCCAGGTGGACTCCCATCAGTTTAATTTTGCTGGTTTAGGTGCTCTGGATGGGGGTTACAAAGGCCTCAGTTTTCACGATGCCAGGGAGGGGATCCGGGCTCATATTCAGCATTTAAAAGCCTATGGCTCCCGCCTCCCTTTGAGAAACCCCTTGGTAAATCCTAGATTTTACTTTGTTCAGAGAGAAAGTGCACCCACAGTCTACGATTTATCCCAAAGATGGGCCTCTGATCCTCGATACGGTGTAAAAATTGTGACTCTTATGGAAAAGCTTCATAATTTTGAGCAGGAAAGAAATATTCTAACTCAATGATGGGAGAACAGAGAAATATTACTGGACTCCGGGTCTTGATTTGACTATAATACAGAATAAAATTTTTAAACAATGTTCATTCATTGACGGAGGACCTATGCAGAAGTACGTTTGTGACGTTTGTGGCTACATTTACGATCCAGAAATCGGCGATCCTGATAACAGTATCGACGCAGGAACTTCCTTTGAAGCCCTTCCTGAGGATTGGGTTTGCCCCATGTGTGGAGCTTCCAAGGAAGACTTCTCCTTGGCTGACTAAGGTCGGTAAGAGGGACTGAAAGATTTTCAGTCCCTTTTTTTATGGTTTTTATGCTTTTAAGGCTATCTGCCTTTTGTAGTGATCTTCCAGAACCAGGCAGGCCATGGCTTCCACCACGGGAACGATCCGAGGACAGATGCAGGGGTCATGGCGACCGATGGTCTGGATGGGGGTTTCCTGACCTTGGATATTGATGGTTCTTTGTTCCTTGGAAATGGAGGATGTGGGTTTCACCGCAATTCGGAAAACTATTTCCTCTCCTGTGCTTATCCCCCCGATGATGCCTCCGGCATGGTTGGAAACAAAACCGTTTTTATCCATGGGATCGTTGTGTTCGCTTCCTTTCATATCCGCACATTGGAATCCTGAACCGATTTCAAATCCTTTAACTGCTCCCAAGGACATCATGGCTTTGGCTAAATCGGCCTCCAATTTATCAAAAACCGGTTCTCCTAGGCCAGCTTCCAGCCCGGTGATGCGGCATTCCACAATCCCCCCCACACTGTCCCCGTCCACGGCTAATTGTTCGATAATGGGTACCATCAGGGCGGCAGCTTTCAGATCGCAGGCTCTCATGGGATTTTTTTCGATCACCGAGGGATCGTAGATATCGCATTGGATCCCCGCAGCCCTCCAGGTATAAGCCGTAACTTTTACTCCTCGACCGAGTAAAAGTTTGCGGGCAATGGCTCCCGCTGCGACCCTTCCTGCGGTTTCCCGTCCGGAGGCTCTCCCTGAACCCCGGTAGTCCCGTAGTCCATATTTAGCGATGTAGGTAAAATCGGCGTGACCGGGACGGAATTTATCCTTGATGTCATCGTAGGCAGAGGATTGGGCATCTTTGTTATAAAGAATGGCCAATATCGGGACCCCGGTGGCCTTTCCTTCGAAAACCCCTGAGAGCAGGTGGACGGTATCCGGTTCCTGCCGCGGGGTTGTCACGGAGGATTGTCCGGGTTTTCGTCTATCCAATTGGACTTGGATTTCTTCTTCGGTGATTTCCAATCCTGGGGTCACTCCGTCGATGACCACCCCCACAGCGCCCCCATGGGACTCTCCGAAGGTGGAAATCCTGAATAAATGTCCAAAGTTACTACCAGCCATGGTCGTTCTCCTTTAATAATGCGGTTAAAAGCCTGAGAGCTTCGGGAATATCTGCCCCGTGAAGCGGCAGTTTGAGGTGACACCAATCCTCCATCAAGGCAGTTCTTTGTGCGTAAATTTGCTGAAAATCCCCCCAGGGATTCCCGGGGGATAAAAAAGCGGGAAGACCGCCGGCCATAATCCGCTCAAACAGGATTTTCGAGTCTTCCTGGAGAAATACCCGGAGGTCTTGGGATTTTAAGGTTTCAAGAACTTGGGGATTCTGGATGGATCCTCCGCCCAAGGCGAGTACCCAGGGACCAGGGCGGGTGGAAATCTTCTGGGCGGCTTTGGCTTCCCAGGATTGAAAAACTTCCTTACCCAAATCTCGGTAAATCTGACGGGCGCTCAAGGATCTTTTTTCTGGATCCTCCAGAACTAGAAGATCATCCAAATCAAAAAATTCCAGGTTTTTTTCCCTAGCCAAGGCTTTTCCCAAGGTCGATTTACCCGAATGTTTCATGCCTGCCAGGACTAGATTTTTCATGGATTTTCAATTTAGAAGGAATCCTAGTTAAAGTCAACTTGGGAAAAAGATCCTTAGGCCTCGGTCAGGACGAGTCTTTCCAATCGGGGATCCACAGCCTTTATTTTTATCTGAATTTCTTGACCCAGCTGCAATGGTTTAGGATGCTTGAAAATCCATTCCAGACCCAGATCCCAAAAGATAATCTGGTAGGCCCTGTCATCCTGCCCCATCACCCCGAGAACCACCGCTTTGTAAACATCACTCTGGTGCCGGCGAAGATACTCCAGATACCAATATTTATTGGTCTCCCTCTCCAGTCCCGCAGCCATGGAGGAGGCTTCCTGGCTCTGGGGTAAGAGGGCTTCCAAGGACTCCTTCGTAAGGGGAGGCGTTTGTGGTCTCAAGATGGATTTAATTTGATAGTGAGCCAACAAGTCGTTATAACGCCTCAGGGGACTGGTGACCTGCACGTAGGCTTCCAGACCCAGGCTGTAGTGGGGAACCGGAGCACTCATGGTCGTGGACCGGGGCATCATTCTTCTTCGGGCATAGTCCCTGGCGGGACCTTCCGGGATTAAAAGAAGGGCATCCATATCACCTTCAGGGGTATTTTGTCCTCGATAGGGCAGGGGTAAATTATGTTGAGCTCCAAAAAGACCGGCAACTTCCCCTGCAAGTATCATCATTTCCGACACCAATTGACGGCTGGGGGTATCGGGAACCGGCTCCAGGAGAATCTCCCCGTTTTTAACCACTGGGTCAATTTCTGGGAGACGGAAGACCGAGGCTCCCTTTTTTTCCCGAAAGCTTCTTCTCAAAGCACCCAAATCGGCCAATTCTGAAAGTTCAGGTTCCGATGATCTTGATTCTAAGAGCTCATCGGCCTGGGAATAAGTGAGTCGGCGTTTTGGTTTGATCAGGGAAGGTACAATTTGAAATTCAGAAATCTTCCCCTCAGGGTCCAATATGATACCAAAGGAAAGGGCTGGGGTGATCTGATCTTGATTGAGGGAGAGGGGGCCGGCGGTCAAATCCAGCGGCAGCATGGGAATCATTCCCGTGGGGAGGTAAATAGAGGTTCCCCTTTTTCGGGCCAGGGTTTCCACGGGGGAACCCAGGGATACCAGCCTGCTGGGATCGGCGATATGGACCCAAATTTGTTTTTCACCCGAAGGGGTGATTTCCAGGGATAGGCCATCGTCGATTTCCACGGTGGATTCGCTGTCGATGGTGAAGACCCGGAAATGGGTAAAATCTTGACGCCGGGTTTCGTCTTCATCGGGAGAAGTACTGAAATTAAGGGCCTGTACCTGGGCAAGTTCCTCAGGGGTGAATTCCACAGTGATCCCCCGTTTGTGAATCCCCAGATTTTCGTGGAGGGTCCATATTCCTTGATCGACTAAAAGTTTGAATGCTCCCTCAGGGGTACCAGGTCTGTCAAATAATTCCAGGGTTTTTAAGGCAAGATTTTTTCCTGTGGCCTCTTCCCCATGGATCACCAGGGCTTTCAAAGCCTCGATCCGGGGATGATCCTCATCTTTCCAGGGCAGGGATTTATCCGTGCGCCGGCGGTTCCACCGTTCCAGAAGTTCTTTGGCGGAATGGGCTTTGGTTTCCTGGGCACTGGCCGCTCTTTTAAGCTCTTCCACATGAGCGGCATCACGGATTTCATAAGCATCATTTTTTTCTTTAAAGTAAATCTTGTCCCTGCTCAGCACTTGCCGGGTGGCCCAAAGCCCCTCCGGTGTGACTTGGGAGTAAATCCAGTTGCACAGGTCTTCCAAGCTCACGGTTTTCTGTCCAGAAAGGATTTCCCAAGCAAGTTCCAATTCCGCCGAAGCTTCCAAAACCCGGGTACGTTCCAAAAACCCTCCCAAAGTGGCGGTGGAGGCGGTAAAATTGGGCAAGACGAAAAGGATGTCCCGGGAGGGGAGGATGTAGGATTGGCCCCGTTCGTCCTGGATTGTCCAACTGGATTTGCCTTCGGGAGATTCCAAAACACCGGCTTTTAGGGATGATTTATGTTTAAACTCCACAACTGAACCTTTTTGCATGGGTTACCTCCTTAAGGAAGCCCGAAGCTTACCCGGCCGGGGCTATCGGTGCAAGTATCTAAAGAGTGCTCAGGGTCCTCCTGGGTTTAGAAAAGGCCAATAAATCGTGGAATAAAAACCAAAGCACCCAGGCTCAGGGCAATGAAACTGGCAAATAGGACTGCACCAGCGGCAATGTCCAAAAGCTTTTCTGCCAGTTCATGGTATTCCTGGGTAAAGAGTTTAACTAGGTATTCTATGGCAGTATTAAAAAGCTCAGAAATCACGACCAATCCCAAAGCAATTATAAGGACTCCCCATTCCCACAACTGCAAGTGGGAAAAGAATCCGAGGGCAATGAGAATTACCCCCACGGCAAAATGTACTTTAAAACTATTATCCGTGGAAAATGCGATCCCCAGGCCTTTAAAAGCGCAGGAAAATTTAAAAATTACCCGAGGCAGAAATTTCATGATATTCTTATACTAAAGTCAGACAAGGCTCCCTGCAAGGGTGTAAATAGGAAAGAGTAATGATTCTTTGGGAAAATTTTGACATACCACAACTGGGTCGGAGAAGAACTGTAAGGATAAGTCTTCCGGATAATTATGGTAGAAAAGGGGCCATTCACCCGGTACTCTATCTTCAGGACGCCCAGAATGTTTTTCATAGCGGTGAATCATTTTCCGGCCACTACTGGGAAGCGGAGAAAGCTCAAAAAGCCTGGCGTAGCCTTCCGGGACTCCAGGATTTGATCATAGTGGCGGTGGATCATGCACAGCAGCAGAGGTTGGACGAATATTCCCCCTGGGTCAATCAAGGACTCAAGGATAGAATCAGTTGGATTCATCATGCGGTGGGAGGGGATGGGGAGGCTTATGCTTCTTTTTTAGCGGAAACCCTGAAACCTGCGGTGGAAAAAGCCTTTTTAGTGGATCCTTCCTCAGAAAAATCGGGAATCGGGGGATCTTCCATGGGGGCTTTGATCGCTCTGTATACGGGATTAAAATATCCAGATAAATTTGGGAAAATCCTTTGCCTTTCCCCGGCATTTTGGTTTGCCCTCCCGGAATTGGAAAAATTTATCAGGACTCATCTTCCCCAAGCCCACCAGAGGATTTATCTTTCCGTGGGTTCATTGGAAACCAGTGATGAAAATATTCAGGACTTCCCACAGATTTATATCAAGGGTACGCGTCATATCGCTGAGTTATTGAATCCCAAAATGGGGAGCCGGATGGAATACCGGGTGGTGGACGGGGCAATGCATTCCGAAGTGGAGTGGGCTAAGATTTTTCCCGGGGCCGTGGAAGAACTCTGGAAACTTGACTTATTGTAGTGATCAGGTCATAGTACTTTTAAGAGGTTTTTATGTTTTCCATTTCTGCAAAAGGAGCTTACGGGCTCTATGCTCTGATTGAGCTCGCACAAGTTTCCAAAGGTGAGTCTCTTCAAATCAAGGACATCGCAGAACGGCAGAATCTCCCACAACATTATTTGGAACAACTTTTAGTGGTCCTTCGAAAGGCGGGTTTTGTAAAAAGTTTTAGGGGAACCAACGGGGGCTATGCCCTGGCAACCGATCCCGGAGCCTTAAAAGTTTCCCAGATTTTAGGCGCTTTGGAAGGCCCCGTGGAGATCATTCGGGAGCAGGTCCCCCGGGGTGGTCTGGAATTTTTTTGGAGTCGATTGGAACATTCCATTAACGCCTCCCTGGACTTAAGTTTGGAAGAATTGGTCCAGGAAAAGCTTCGTTCGAAATCCAATTTCAACTATATGATTTAAGTTTCGCAACTAAATCTCTGTTCTAAAATGATCCCGGATATAGTGGGCCACCGCTTCGTCCTCATGGGAGCCGATAATCTGCCGGGCGGCACTCCTGATTTCCTCCCTGGCATTGGAAACAGCTACGCAGTGGCAGCCGGATTGGAACATTCCCAAATCATTGAGCTCATCCCCAAAGACGATAACCTTATCCTTGGTATATCCCGTTAATTCCATAAGTTTGTCCAAAGCCTCTTCTTTGCGAGCTCGGCGGTTTTGAATCCAAAGTAAGTTGTACCCGGGCAGTCCGGGGTATTCCATCCAATCCACCTTAAATTCCGGGTGGTTTTTGACCATGGCCAGAGCCCTTAGGATTTTTTCTTTGGTTTCCATGAGGGTGATGGATAAAATTTGATGTTTCAGAAGACTTCGCAGATCCGCCACGTGGGTAAATTCCGCATCGGGCTCTGCGGTTTTCTGACCTTTGAAGACCACCATGGCATGATTTGCCAGATCCTTCACAGCGGTGAAATTCCGATCACCATCCAAGATATCCAGAAGGGGGGAATACCCCTGGCTCAGTAAGGTTTCCAATAGTTCATCCACCCCAGGCCTTTCCATGGAAAAGGCAAAAAGGGGAGAGGAAGACTTGTATGTGGAGATCAAGGCCCCATCGGAGGAAATGAGGGGGAGGTGGATTTCCAAATCCCCCAACGCCTGCTTGATGCTGGTGAGATTGCGCCCTGAGGCCACGGTAATGGCGGCCCCTTCCCCTTGCAGTTCTTGAAGCATCCTCAGTGCGTATTTGGACAGAACGCCCCCTGGTGTGAGTAGGGTGCCGTCCAAGTCGGTCACATAAAGATATCCTTTCATTAAATTACCCTCAAAATCAGACCTTTTAGATATTCCCCCTCAGGATGAGAGGTTAAAACTGGGTGATCGGGCCCCTGACTCAGGTGCTCCAAAACTTGGACTTTTCGACCACTATCTTTGGCGGCATAGTTGATACATTGAATAAACTCCTGTCGGCTCACCAGTCCAGAGCAGGAGAAGGTGGCTAAAATCCCTCCGGTTTCCAAAAGGAGCATAGCCTGGAGATTCAAGTCTTTATAGGCTTTCAAGCCCTTATCCATTCCCCCTTTGGAATTCACCAGTTTGGGAGGATCCAAGACAATCAGACCATATTTTTTCCCACTCTGTTTCCAATCCCGCAGGACGGTAAAGGCATCGCCGCACACCATGGTTTGGGGTGGGAATCCGTTGAGCTTAATATTTTTTTCTGCCAGATCCAGGGCGTCCTGGGATCCATCGCAAAGAGTTACGGATGCGGCTCCCCCGGCTAAAAGGTGACAGGTAAATCCTCCCGCGAAGGAAAATACATCGGCGCATTGGCGTACACCGGCGTAGGATTGTACCCGGAGTCTATTGAGCCTTTGATCCGTGTAGTATCCAGTCTTTTGGCTTCCGAGGTTGAGGTTAAATTTGAGATCATTTTCCACGATTTCCCAGGTTTCACCCGGTGTCTGTCCCCATAGCCACCCGGTTTTCTCCATCAATCCCTCTTGACGGCGACCGTCCCCGTCGGATTTTTCATAAATACCCGTGAGTTGGGGAATTTCACTTTTAAGGATGTCCACCCAGGTTTCCCTTAATGCTTCCATTCCGGCGGTGAGAAGTTGGAGGACCATGATGGTACCGTACTGGTCCAAAATCAGTCCCGGTAGTCCGTCGCCTTCTGAGAAGACCACCCGGAGACCCGTGGTTTCCTTCACCCAAAATTTTCTAAGTTCCCAGGCTTGTCGGAGTCTGCGGCGATAAAATTCCTGGTCAATTTTTGTATTGGGATCCCAGTCTAAAAGTCGGACACGGATTTGACTTGAGGGATTGAAATGTCCCCAAGCGATAAATCCTCCGGTACAATCCCGGACTTCCACCACCTCCCCGGGGGTTGGCGTTCCTTCTGTTCTGCCAATGGCGCCGGAAAATATCCAGGCGTGGTGTCTTTTGGGTAATTTGTCTTTGTCGGGTTTTAAGAAAATTTTGGCACTCATGGGATTAAAGATACAGGAACGGCCCTGGGGTGGGAAGGGGGCTGTCTGACGAAGGCGGATTGCCGGCCCAGGGATTGAATTTGGGTGACTTCTAAAGTGAGAGCCTCCCATTCCTGGGACACTTTTCCCACCATAAGAAAGGCCATTCCCTGCCAGAGCCGCGTTTTTAATTGTTCCCAGGCTTGGGGGAATAGTACCGTTTCAATCATCCCTTGCCGGTCTTCAAAACTGACAAAGGCCATGGCTTCCCGGCTGCGGGTGGGGACTTCCTTTTGGGTGACATAAAGTCCTAGGAGGGTGACGGTGCGGCCTACCAGTCGGGAAAGCTGATGGCTGGTGACCAGGGTGGGAAGCCGGAGTTTCAAAACCAGAGTTCTTGCCCGGGGCTCAAACAGATCCAGGGCGTATTGGGTGTAAATCAGACCCGTGGTGGCCTTTTCATCCCCGATTTTTATTCCGGGGGGATAATCTTTGATGGATACCGGGGCGGGGGGTAAGCCCGGAAACAAACTCCGCTCCTGGGCCAAAAAAAAGACCCAGAATATTTGAGGGCGGAGGTAATTCCCGGCGATAGAGTCTAAACTTCCCGATCTAATCATGATCCGGGCCTCTGGGAGTCCGGGATGCATCCGAACTAGAAAATCCTCCAGGTTCTGGAAGGGACCTTTGTCCCTGCGGCTTTCCACCAGGGTGGTAATAAATCTATGGCTGATTTCAGCCAATTGTCCCAATCCTAATCTGAGGGAATTTCCTTCTAGCCCCGCCCCTAGACCTGAGGCGTTCACATCCGGACCCAGAACCGGAAATCCTTCCCGCAAGAGGGCGTTTATATAGACTTGCCGGGAATAAAATCCCCCCCCGTTGTTGATGACGGAACAAAAAAACGCCAAAGGAAAATACCTTTTGAGCCAGGCGGATTTTAAGCTCACCAGGGCAAAACTGGCGGAATGGGGCTTACAAAAAGAATAGCCCTGGAAGGAAAGGATCATTTCCCAAATTTGATCCAGGACACCTGTGGATTTCCCCCGGGCGAGGCCTCCGGCGAAGAACTGGCCCTTCCAATCCTCCAGAACACTTTCCCGGTCTTTTTTTGAAAGGATTTTTCGAAGGCGGTCTGCTTGGGATCCATCGAAACCCGCCACCGCCATGGAAGCCCTGCTCACATCTTCCTGGTAGACCATAACCCCGCAGGTTTCCTTCAAGACCTCTTCCAGATCCGGATCCAGGGGCGGCCAGGCCCGTCCCCTGAGGCGTTCGAGGTAGAGCTCATTGTAAATTCTGGCGGCAGGGCGGATGATGGAGGAGGCTACCACGAGAAGTTCATAGTCCACCCGGCCCATTTTTTTTAAAAACAGCCGGGTGGCGGGGGATTCAATGTAAAAACACCCCAAGGTGTCTCCTTGGCGTACCATTTCCAGGGTTTGGGGATCCTCGTAGGGTTGGAAGGTTTCCCAGGTGAGGGGTTTTGTTCCCTGGGCCTCCCTGAGGGGATTTACCAGGTTCATGGCATCCCGGACCACGGCCAAGGACCGATTGCCTAAAAGATCAATTTTTACGAGTCCGGCCCCCTCGGCGGCGTCCTTTTCCCAAGGAAGAACGGGCCATCCCAGGGGAGAAGTTTGAATATGGGCCCAGCGGTAGATGGATCCGGGGACAATGACCACCCCCCCAGGATGGGTTCCCAGGTACCGAGGCATATCTTGCAAAAATTGGGCACCCCGACGGACGTAGTCTGGGATTTCTTCTGATTTTCCCAGGTGCCGGAGGGTCAAATATCGGTGGATTTCTTCTTCGGTAGCTCCCTGGGCTTTGGCGCTTTCCCTCCAGGGAGCCCGATCGGCGAAGGTCACATGGTCTGCCACCATGGCCGCACTTCCGGCATAACGGGTGAATACGTACCGGAGTACCTGCTCCCTTTCATCCCAGGGAAAGTCGATATCGATATCAGGAGGATCCATTCTACCGGGGTTTAAAAACCGTTCAAAAAAGAGGTTGTATTTCAGGGGGTCCACGTGGGTGAGTCCCAGGAGATAGCTGACAATACTGGCGGCGGCGCTCCCCCGGCCGCAGGTCCTGGGAAACCTCTTGACGATATCGTGAACCACCAGGAAGTAGCTGGCAAATCCCTTGGTGCGAATGATGCTCAGCTCGTAGGCCAGGCGGTCTTCCAAGACTTGGGAACTGTGGGTGTACCGCCGGGGGATTCCCTCCCGGCAAAGCTGCTCCAAGTGGGAGAAGGCCTGGGATGAATTCATTCCTTCGAAATCGGGAAAAACATAGGAGGTTTCCAGCAAGCTTGAGGTATCTGCTTCTTGAGCCAGGGTCTGAGCAGCTGCCCAGGCTTCCGGGACAGAAGAAAAATACCTCTGGAGTTCCTCAGGGGAGGGGAAAATTTGATCTTTTTCCAGGGCTATACGGGGTGGGAGGCTCTCCAAGTCTGTGCAAAGACTCACGGCCCGTAGGAGGCGGTAATTCCATTCTTCCTGGGGGCTCAGGGCAATGCTGGATCCCAGGGCCAACAGAGGAATCCCCCGGGCCCGGGCCCATCTTACGGTTTCAGAAAAGCTCTGTCCCCAATAGAGGGCGGCGTAAATCCTGCCGCCGCCGGAGGGAAAAAGAACTTCCAAAATTTCAGGGATGTGGGTGGCCAGGGCCAATCCATCCCAACCACCATTTCTGAGATCTTCCACAGGATTGTACCCCGGCTCCTTGTCCAGTATTCGGGACAACATACGGTTGATCCTTTCAAAACCCCGACGATTGAGGCACCAGGCTGTAAGCAGGGGCGTATCCCCAGGGGCGATAACCACCCCAGCCAAAGGTTTTATCCCCACCTTCCGGCAAGCCAAGGAGAACCGTACCAATCCATAAAAATTATTCCAGTCCCCACAACTCAGGGCGGTATACCCCCGGCTATGGGCCTCTTGTGCCCAGGACTCCGGGGATCTGAGGCCTCGCCCGAAGGAAAAATAGGACCTTACCTGAAGGGCCGGTATCATGCTCATGGGAATACTATACTATACAAATGTATAGTTATTCAAGAAATTTTTGCAAAAAGTAATTGCGGAATGCTCCGGTTGGGTTTAATGTTAAATTATGTCTAAAAAGATAATTTTATTAGTTACACTGTTATTTCTCTTAGGTTCCTGTGTGTCGGCGCCGGCTAAACCCATTTTGCCTGCTCGTCCGTCCACTGCAGCACAGGATAGGGATACCCTTCAGATTGGATTTCAAGATGGGGATACCGCCACCCGGGTTTCAAAAAATGTAAAACTTCCCGCCACAGGGGACTTGGGTTCTACCATTGAATGGGTATCCAATGACCCTACCATTTTATCCTCGGAAGGAGTGGTTAATCCCTCATTAATCCGGGATAAAACCCTTCAGCTCACAGCCTTGATTCATTCGGAAGGGGATGAAAGACGAAAGGTTTTTGACTTGGTCATTCCCCGGAAAGAGGTGAAGCTTCCCTATCCCCAGATCTCTACCCCCATTACCCTGGATGGGGATTTAAAAGAATGGAAACCCGGTGACCGTATTCCTAGCTCCACTTCCGGGGTGAATTATTACCTCAATTGGGATGAAAAAAATCTTTATCTTGGAGTGGAAGGTCCCTTTATAGATATTCACGGACCCCAGGCCAAAGACACCTGGGTTGTGGCCTATATGGGATTTGAGGGGGAGGAACCCGTTTCTTCGGATCAGGGAGAGTTTTTTAGGTCTCAGACCTACACCCTGCCCTTTAAGGCCAGCTATTTTTTAAAGTGGCGGGTTTCCGATTCCTACATTCAAAGTGGACTGCCTAGACTGGATAGGGTGAGAAACCGCATCCTCTGGGGATTCGGTTTATCCCCCACTTCCTCGGACTTCAATCCTCTGGGCCTCACCATGCAATCTGTGGCTGTGGGGATCAATTCTATGGAGATGGCGATTCCCTTGGAACGGATGGGACGGCCTGTTCGGTTCAAAATGATAGCCTTCGTGATCCAAGAGTCCGAAGGGGCGGAAAAAACCTATGGTATTTTACCCTTGAGTGGTGGAAAGGACAATTCTTCCACCGGGGTTCCCATGGCTTTCACCACCGGGATTGTCCTGGATCTGACTTCAAAACTAACTCCGGGGGATCAGGTGAAAATGTCGGTGGGACAGAGGACACCGACACCTCCACCAAGACCCTAAAGTTTTTGGGTCCAGGACAGGACAAAACGGTTGAATTCCACCACGGAGCCTTCGTAAGTTCTGTTTGTAAACAGTTTCTCGAAGGCTGTGGACGGGGTGTATTTTCTTCTGTCCTGAACCTGAATGAGGATAACCAAACTACTAAAATCGCTGAATTTCAGGTTTACCATGGGACCTGAAGTCCAATAAATAAAATCACTGCCAAAACCCGAGCTCATGGGCGACAGGTTGGCTGCATCACCGAGGTAGGCTTCAGAAGATGTGAGAATTCCCAATAAACTCACGGGCATCCCTTCAGGAAGCTGGTACCCCAGAAAATAGGTTCCTATGAGTTTTAAACCATTGAAGTTCTCACCAAAATCCGCCTTCCAAAACCAGGGCGTCTTGGAATCGGCATCGGAGTACTGCTGGGCCTGGAGATTCAGGTCCACCACGGTGACCACATGGTTCCAATCCCCGGGAAAGACGGCTCCAAAGTCGAACTGGAAGGTCCCAGCTCCCCATCCTTGGATGAGTCGGCCTTTGAAGGAGTCCGGGGCTTTTTCACCGTCGGAGTTTACTCCCAGCCCTTTAAGTCCCAGCGGACTCCATCCCCATCCGGCACCAATACCTGCACGGAACTTCAGCAAAGCCAAGGGAGTTAGGATGATCTGTCCCGCGCCAAAAAAACTTACGGGTGTCATGGATGCCCAGGTGTTTATGGATAGATTATTCCCTTCAAAAAGTACTCCGCTGCCGGTGAGGAAGGGGAGGGTATAGGAATAATTCAGGACTCCTTCCACCCCGGGAGCGCCTACACTTCCCCCCATAGATTTAAACTGGGTCGCCGTTGGGCTGGGATTGTCCACGGTCGGGTAACCGGGACCGGAAAAAAATCCTGTGGATCCATAACCCTCAAGGCTGGGAAAGAAATAGGCCAAATTTATATCCAGGGAGAGCTTTGATTCCTGAGCAAAGACCCCGGATCCGAGGCTCAGAAGGGCGATTAGTAATATCTTTTTCATCATTCTATCCTACATGTATTTCCAAAATTTGTAATTCTTTTTTTCTATCTCCGACGCCAGGGGCATGGGATAGAACCGATTTTGATCTTGACTGGCAAACATAAATCCATGACGGATGCTTTTGAAACTTATTTTCCCTAGGGGATCTGCCAGAGAGAGTCCTTTTGTGTGTTTGTTGGAATTATTTTGGATTTCCAAGATTCCATCCCTGAGGACCGAGGGGTGAACTTCTGGGATGGGACTCTGTCTGAGGGGATTACTCTCCAAATTTTTAAGGAAATCATCGATTTCCAAATCGATTTGGGTGTAAAACATCTTCGGCGCCCCTACCGGGCTTCCGGGAACGGTGATGAATTTAGCAAACTCCAGGAAATTATAGTCGGAAAGCACCATAACCGAGATGGGGGCAATTTCCCCGAAAATCCTCACCATCCCGGTTTGATGTTTGGCTTCGTAAGGACCGGACTCCAACTCCAGGACATGGCCTTCGGGGGTGGCGATGAACAGCCTCCCCAGGGCTGAAAAGTCAATATGTTCTAGAACCCGGTAGTTGGAAAAATATTTCGTGGCCTTGGGTTTTCCATCCTCATGGGGCCGAAGGGCCAGCAGGCGGTCTTCCAATTGAAAGTAAGGATGACGGAAGGTGTTATCTAGCTCGGCGAAGATCAATTTACCGGAATAGTATTTTGAGGAGCCGGAGTTGTAATGCCGGGCAAATTCCTGGTAGTCCAAATGGCTTCCCACCAAGGCATTGATGGGATAAAGAATCACATAAAGATGGTTTTCATAGTTCATTCTAGAGCCTCCAATAGGTTTTGAGCAGGGGTGCAATGACCAGGGAAACCACGGCCATGAGTTTGATAAGAATGTTAATAGCCGGACCGGCGGTGTCCTTGAAGGGATCTCCCACGGTATCTCCTACGACCGCCGCCTTATGGGCTTCGGAGCCTTTTCCTCCCTTGCGCTCTTCAATCATCTTTTTAGCGTTGTCCCAGGCTCCTCCGGAGTTGGACATGAAGACCGCCAGCACCACACCGCTCACGGTGACACCTGCAAGCAGACCCATGAGCATTTCCACCCCTCCTGTAAAACCAACGATCACGGGGGTGAGGGCAGCGATGAGTCCGGGAAGGATCATCTGGCGAATGGCGGACTCGGTAGAAATGCTCACGCAGCGGTTATAATCGGGGATGTCTTTTCCTTCCAAGATCCCCGGTTTTTCCCGAAATTGGCGGCGGACTTCCTCGATCATATCAAAGGCTGATTTGCCGATGGCCATCATGGAAAGGGAACTGAATAAATAGGGTATAGCGGCACCTAGGAACAGTCCTGTGATGACTAGGGGATCCAAAAGATTAAATCTTCCTGGGGCAAGACCCAAGGACTGCTGAAAGGCGGCAAAAAGGATCAAGGCTGTGAGGGCAGCGGAGCCAATGGCAAAGCCTTTTCCGATGGCAGCGGTGGTGTTTCCCACTGCGTCTAATTTATCCGTCACTTGGCGGACTTCCGGTGGAAATTCACACATTTCCGCCAAACCTCCGGCGTTATCGGCGATGGGACCATAGGCGTCCACCGCCAGTTGAATTCCCAGGGTTACTAACATCCCCAAGGCTGCCAAAGCCATACCGTAGAGGCCAGCAAGTCCGTAGGAAAGTAAAATCGAGGCTCCGATGACCAGGATGGGTGGGAAACTGGAGAGCATTCCCATGCCCATGCCGGTGATGAGGTTAGTCGCCGCCCCGGTTTCACAGGCCTTGACTATGGCGTTCACGGGCTTGGTGTTCGTACCGGTAAAAAACTCCGTGAGCAGTCCTATGGATATCCCGGCAATAAGTCCAATGACCACTGCTAGGAAGAGGTTTGCATTCCCCAGGGAAGAAATCCATGCCAGGTTAAAGGGATTGGGAACTGTTTGATCCCCCAAAAGAAAATTGATAATAAAATAGTTCAAAACCGCGGCCAAGGCGGCTGCGCCAAAGGTTCCCCGGTTTAAGGCCACTTGGGGGGATTTACCCGGTTTTAGCCGGACAAAGAAAATTCCCAGAAGACTGGCTACGGCTCCGACGGCCACTAGAATGAGGGGAAGGGCAGCTAAATTGATTTGCATTTGGGAGGAGACTCCCCCCAAAGTAATCCCCAAAATCATGGTTCCGATTAACGATCCCACGAAGGATTCAAAAAGATCGGCCCCCATTCCCGCCACGTCCCCCACATTGTCCCCCACATTATCGGCGATGACCGCGGGATTGCGGTGGTCATCCTCAGGGATCCCGGCTTCGACCTTTCCCACCAGATCAGCCCCCACGTCGGCGGCTTTTGTGAAGATTCCTCCACCCACCCGGGCAAAGAGGGCTATGGTACTGGCCCCCAGGGAAAACCCTGCTAAAATCTGCATGGTAATGGCAATTGCCGCCTGGGTAGTGCCCAGGAAAACACTGGCTAGAAATAGGACCACAAAGATTCCGAACATGGCCAAACCCACTACTGTCATCCCCATCACTGTACCGCCGGCAAAACTAACTTTGAGGGCTTGGGCTATCCCCGACTGGGCGGCATGGGTGGTCCGGGAATTGGCCGCTGTGGCCACTTTCATTCCTATAAAACCCGAGAGGGCGCTACAAAAAGCTCCCAGGGCGAAGGTTAGGGCTTGGTATTTTAGGTCCCCAGAGTTGGAAAGCCATAAAAATATCCCCACAATAATAATGAATGGAAAGAGAACTTGGTATTCCTTGAAGAGAAATGCCATGGCCCCTTCAGCCACGTATCCGGATATTTGCTTAAGCCGTGGGCTTTCCACCGGCTGCTTGAAAATCCACAAGGATCTCCATAGGGAATAGGTCCCCGCCAGGAGTGCTCCCCCTATTAAGCTCCAGATTGCTGTCTGCCACATAATTCCTCCTTCTCTATAAAAAAACCGGCAGTCAAAGGTGAGCCGGGATTTGTATCAACTCTAATCCCTGAGTACCCCGGCGTCAAATGTCCTATGGGAACTTGACAGAGGAGGTTAAAATCCCTAAATTGTACAGCGACCGGCCCAATAGCTCAGGGGATAGAGCAACGGCCTTCTAAGCCGTTGGTCGCATGTTCGATTCATGCTTGGGTCATGTGTAATTCATTGAGGCCTATAGACATATTAAAACGTCTATATGCCTTTTTTTTGTTTTGCCCGGTTTTTTTGGTCTATTTTTTTTAATTTAAACCAAGAAAATAGGTGGATTTGTACTTCCTGTGTTGTGATAGAATGGGATGAGTCTTCCTCCCCGGAGGACTGAAACCCAGGAGATCCTATGAAAAATTTATTACTGTTGAGTTGGGCCTTGGTGATTATGTCCGGCTGCCTTTCATCCGAACCAGAACCCGAGGAGGTTATGGAAGAAGAAGAGGTCATTTTGGAATTGCCTGAATCTGACAGGATTGTCACCGTCAAGGATTTTTATTCCCCCCAGCTGGAGAACAAAAGGCATCTCAGGATTTATCTGCCCCCAGGATACGAAACCTCCGATAAGGCTTACCCGGTCCTTTACCTCACAGACGGAAGGAACGCTTTCACTCCCGGTGGGCAGTTCGGATCCGTGGAAGTGGAAAGGTCCTACCAGCGGCTGGTGGACGAAGGGAAAATCCGGGAAGCCATCCTGGTGGGAATTCACAATACCAGCATCAGGGAAAAGGAATACACCCCCACGGTGGATTCAAAACGCCGGGGAGGGGAGGCGGATAAATTCCTGGACTTCATCGCCGATACCCTCATGGAGTATATGTCGTCACAGTACAGAGTGCTGAAGGGGCCAGAGAACACCGCAATCATGGGTTCCTCCTACGGAGGTTTGTTGTCCTTTTACGCCGGATGGACTCGTCCTCAAGTCTTTGGCATGGCGGGATGCCTTTCCTCTTCGTTCTGGTGGGACAACCAGGCTCTGCTGCGGACAGTGAAAGAAGCCCCAATACCGGTCCTCCGGAGTAAATTCTACCTGGATATGGGAACACTGGAAGGCCGGGGTGCGGTGGATGATACCCTGTTCATGGCTAATTCCTTGGTGGAAAAAGGCTGGAAATTGGGGGATAACCTGATGCTGGTGGTGGATCCTGCGGGTAAACACAGTGAGTCCTACTGGAAAGCCCGGGTGGCGGTTGCTTTGGAACTTTTCTTTGGTCCGAAAGCCGATTAAATCTCCCAGATAGAACTCAGAAGGGGATGATGAGACCGTAAATCATTCCCAGGACCGCCATTTCCACTCCGCCGGCTAAAATCAGATAGGTTACAGCCGATAGAGGCATTTCCAAGATCATCCATTGTGACCCTGCATACATCACCACCCGGAAAAACCAAAGAATTCCCCCGTAGGACAGGCCTTTGAGGAAACCTGAACCACCAGGTAGACTGGGGTAAAGGAGAAGAAATATCCCAGCCATCACGAATCCGTAAATGAGATCAAGAATCAGTCCTACGGGGAGGTTCACCGATTTCCGGGCTAAGGGTGTGTAAAATCCTAAGAGTTTTCGGGCTAGGGGGTTGGCATTTATCAACCCGTCCAGGACTCCGAAAACAAGTCCGCTCACTAAACTTGCCAGAATAAACTGCCACATTTATTTCCCTCTTGGGTTAATTATAATTCATTTTTCAATCCATAGCTTATGGTGATCCTGGTAGATAAAGGGAATCAAAAATGCCCCCGTCGTTAAAGTGCTTGGGTTGAGCCTGGCTCCATCCCCCAAAGACTTCATCGATGGTAAACAGTTCCACCTGGGTAAAACTGGATTCGTATTTTTTGGCCACATCCTGGTTTCGAGGGCGATAATGATTCCTAGCGATGATTTCCTGGGCTTCGGGGGTGTAGAGAAAATCTAGGTAAGCCTGGGCGATTTTTTGTGTACCATGTTTTATTACGTTGGCGTCCAAAACCGTCACGGGAGGCTCCGCCAGGATACTCATATTAGGGGTGATGATTTCAAAGTTGTCGGCTCCGAATTCTTTCTGTAGGAGGAAGGCTTCATTTTCCCAGGAGAGAAAAACATCCCCCAGTCCTCTTTGAGCAAAGGTTGTGGTGGATCCCCGGGCTCCCGAGTCCAGAACAGGAACGTTTTTATAAAGTGCGGTGACAAATTCTTTAGCCTTCTCTTCAGATCCGTATTTTTTCCAGGCATAACCCCAGGCCGCCAAATAGTTCCACCGGGCCCCTCCGGAGGTTTTTGGATTTGGGGTAATTACTGCCACCCCAGGGGCAATGAGATCCTTCCAATCCAGGATGTTTTTTGGATTTCCCTTTCTCACCACAAAGACAATAGTCGAGGTGTAGGGGGAAGAGTTTTCGGGGAGCCGTTTTTGCCACTCCGGGGTAAGTATCTTTGTATTTTGGGCAATGGCATCGATATCGTAGGCCAAGGCCAAGGTTACCACATCCGCATCCAGGCCATCGATCACCGCCCTGGCCTGCTTGCCCGATCCCCCGTGGGACTGTTCGATGGTGAGGGTTTGCCCGGTCTGGGCTTTCCACTGGGCTGAGAAGACCTGGTTGACTTCCTGGTAGAGTTCCCGGGTGGGATCGTAGGAAATATTTAATAATTTTACTTCATTTGGGTTGTTTCTGGGTCCGCAGCCCAGGGCTAACGTCAAAGTACCTAGGAGTGTGACTGCAGTTCGGATTTTCATTTTTTCTCCCATCAAGGCTATGCCTTGTTGAAGAAAGCTTAATATATGTACAATACTTAGTCAAGTTACTAGGTTGTGAATAGATGAATACTTCACCATAGACTTCAAGGATAGTTGGGAAACCCTATATTTCCCCCCCTATCCTTTCCCTCCAAAATCGACACTTTAAATGAAGTTTTATTTCCCCAATTCTTCGAGTTTTTTATGTCTTGTTTCGATTTCTTGGTGTAGCCGTTGGAGTTCCGCTAAAAGGGCCACTAAAGTGGAGTCGTCTTTATGAACGGAACCTTTTTCGATCTGGAGCTTCTGATAGACCCAAGTGCCAATTTTTGCCGCCTGGTTCTGGGCTTGGTTGTTCAGTTGTAGAATTTCATAGTTCAGTATGCCTTTATCCCCCAGTTCCTTTGCTTTTTCAGAGGCCTTGGAGAAAAGATCTTTCGATACATCCACTCCCTTGTTCACCGCATCCTGCAAATTCTCCATAAAACCCATATTTTTCTCCTCTTTAAATTCTGTTACACTTGGAGTATAAGGGATGGGGGGCATTTTTCCCATGGCTGATGAAAAAAATGATATTTCTGACCCTCTCATGCGTGCATGTAACGTCTGTGGTCGTTGGATGGCCTTGTCAAAGGAAAGCCAGAGAGTATATTGTTGTGAAGACTGCTCCCAAACCTACGAAACCTGCAAAATTTGCGGAAAATTTTACCTCAAGGACTCCGGTCCTGAACCGGGAATTTGTTCCAAGGACTGTCAGGAAGAAAAAAGCAGCTATTTTTCTCTTTTCAAGGAGCTTGATGAATGAACCTGATTTTTTTAGGACCCCCCGGGGCCGGGAAGGGTACCCTTTCCACTTTAGCAAAAGATGCCTTCTCACTTCCCCATTTGTCCACCGGAGACCTTTTTCGGGCTGCCGTTAAGAATCAGACTCCTTTGGGGCTCCAGGTAAAAGCCATCATGGAAAGCGGGGGACTGGTTCCCGACGAATTGACCATTGGAATCGTTCAGGAGAAATTAGCCGGAGCCGAGATGAAAGCGGGGTACATCCTCGATGGATTTCCCCGAACCGTAGCTCAGGCTGAAGCTCTGGAAAAATTCTCAAAAATCGACAGAGTGGTGAATTTCAACCTGGAAGAAACAGAACTGGTACGCCGGCTTTCAGGCCGCCGGGTCTGTAAAGGCTGCGGTGCCACCTACCATGTGGATAACTTACCCCCTAAAACATCCGGTGTTTGCGATTCCTGCGGGGGAGAACTTTACACCCGTAAGGATGACATGCCTGAAACCATTGCCCAGAGATTGAAAGAATACAACGCCAAGACCCAGCCTTTGATCGATTATTATTCCAAAAAAGGACTTATGTTGGACTTGGATTCTGCGCCCGCTCCAGGGGTAATCTTGGAAGAACTTAAAAAGGCCTTGAAAAAATGAGCCAGGCGATAATTACCGTAGTGGGGAGAGATCGTTCGGGGATTATTTCTGCTGTAAGTCAGTCCCTGGCCGTCCACGGGGTGAATATTCTCAATATCAGTCAGACAATTATGGATGAGTATTTTACCATGATGATGAGCGTGGACTTGCGGGGCTGTGATGTGGATCGGCCCACTTTGGTAGGCCTCTTAAACGAAGACGGTAAACGGATCGGCGTTCAAGTCAATCTGATCCACGAAGACGTTCTGCGGGCCATGCACCGAATCTAAGAAACTTTTCCCGCTTACAGGAGCCCTCCCATGATGTTTACCCCCTTCGAAATCCAGGAAACCGCCCGGATGTTTGCTTCCCAGCACTTGGATATCCGAACCCTGACCCTGGGGTTGTCGTTGCGGGACTGTGCCAGTCCTTCGGCGGAAACTACCCGCCGGCGGATTTATGATAAAATCACCAAAGCGGCGGAAAATCTGGTTCCCGTAGCCCGGGCTATCGAGGCGGAGTACGGGATCCCCATTATTAATAAACGAATTTCTGTGACTCCCATTGCTATGGTGGCGGAAGCCTGTGGGGAATCCAACCTGGCTTCCTTTGCCAGAACCTTGGACGAAGCTGCGAAAGCGGTGAATGTGGACTTCTTAGGGGGATTCACCGCCTTAATTCCCAAAGGTTTCACCCTGGGGGACAGGGCTCTGGTTTCCTCCATTCCCGAAGCCTTGGCGACTACGGACCGGGTTTGCGCCAGCGTGAATGTGGGATCCACCCGGGCTGGGATTAATATGGACGCGGTAAGGGAGAT
>CAZUXL010000006.1:46924-49152 GCA_964624355.1 uncultured Spirochaetales bacterium | reverse complement strand
TCCGTTCCACAGTCACCAATGTAAATCTCCTGTTGACTCAGGTGAATAAGGCCTTGGACGGAACTTCCGGTGCCCCAGCGCCGGGAATGGTAGGTCAGCTCCAATCCCTCCTGGGTAACATCAATTCCACCATTCATAACGTAAACCAAACCATCCTCATGGCCTCCGGACATACGGATACCATCCTAGCCAATGCCGGAAGTATATCCGGTGATATCGCCCGGGTGACTGCGGACATTCAGGATGCCAAAGGCCTCATTCCCAAACTCCTGGATCCCAAAGGCTCCATGGCATCCCTTCTGGATGATAATAATGCCCTGTTTAACCAAATCCAAGGAATGCTGCGCCAGCTCAACGATACCATTAAGGAAGTGAACACCTTTTCCCGGTTTATAAATAAACAAAGCCCTCAGATAACCGGCATCCTGGAAGAGAGTAAACAGGCCATTAAACAAAGCCAAGATGTGCTGGAGGGACTATCCAACAACCCCCTTCTCCGGGGTGGAATCACCGAAAAGAAACTTCAAAATGACACCTTCCGAGCCTTCAGGGAGGAGGACTTCTGATGAAAACAAAACCAATACTCACCCTTTATGCCCTCTACTTCGTGGTGATGGCAGCCTGCTCTTCCAATTCCGCGCCCCCGGAAGAAGTGAATCTTATCCGCAATAAAGCCGCAGATTTCACAAAATTTGGGAACCAATACTATGAACAAGCTCAGTTTGACCAGGCTCTGAGTTTTTTCCAATTAGCCCTTCAAAATAATATTCTTATTGATAACCAAGCAGGATCTGCTGCGAGCCTTAATTCCATCGGGAAATCATATATGGCCAAGGGTGATGATGCCTCAGCGGAACAAGCCTATTTGGAAGCCCAGGATATGGGTAACCAATTGAAAAGTTCGGAACTTTTATTACAAGCGACCAATAATTTGGCCGAAATAAAATTTCTACGGGGTGCCACTGAGGAAGCTATCCAAGACCTCACCCAGGCGATCAGAGGAAAAGAGACTCTTCAAACCAGGGAAATGGCGGTGCTCTACCACACCCTGGGTTCCGCTTTTCGAAAAAAAGCCGTGGCGCTTTCAAAAACAGAGAACACCCCGGAAGCACAAAATTATTTCACCCAAGCCCTCACCCAAATCAATAAAGCCGCAGAGATCAATCAACAACTGAAACTGTACCAAGAATTGGCCTCAAACTTATATATGAGCGCCTCGGTGCAAAGCCATTTGGGTGACTATGGTAAGGCCCAAGAGACCGCGCTCCTAGCCCTCTCCAATGATCGAAAGATGGAAAATTCCCTGGGAATTGCCCAGGATCTGAGATTACTAGGAGATATTAGTTCCCGAACAGGGGAAAATAAAGCCGCCTTTGAGTATCACTTCCGAGCTTACCGGATCTTCCAAGCACTACAATTGAAGTCTCAAGAAGCCCGGTCTTTGGATCTCATGATTCCCCTATTAGAGAGCCTGGGAATGTCCAGTGATGCACAAACCTACAGGTCCCTAAGGCAAGAAATTTCAGTTCAACCCCCCCCTCAAACCCCTTAATGAACTATTTTTTTTTGGTATTACTGGGGTTCGCAGTCTTCCTGGAGGCGGGGCATTCTCAGGTATATCCTGAAATACTAAAACTTTCGGTACAGCAGGATTTAAATTTCCGCCAACACCAGGATGCCCTGACCCTGTACCTTAAAAGGGTCAGCCGCGGGGATCCACTTCCGGATCTCCTCATATTTCAGTACAAACTTACACCTCAAGACAGTATTTTTACCCTAAGCTCCCGTACGGGACTCCCCTATGAAACCTTAGCGAGTCTCAACGGTTTAGATTCCCCAGGTGCCTTTACCCCGGGATTGGTGATTCTTATTCCTTCAATTCCTGGAGTCTTTGTGGACACCCACAGTCCCAGTGAGCTGGGAAGTCTCATGGGTTCCTTAGAGAGAAAGGTGAAAAGTCCTCCACTGGCTTTAAAACTTCCCACGGGAAAGGGACTACGGTCCCTTCTTTTCTATCCAGGGGAACGATTTCATCCCCTGGAACGGGCATTTTTTTTAGGAATACTATTCCGATTCCCCTTGGGGACAAAGGCTCGGGTTACTTCTTTCTTTGGAAGGCGATCGGACCCTTTTTCTGGGCATCCCAGCTATCACAATGGAGTAGATCTCGGAGCGCCCACGGGGACAGAAGTCTTAGCCGCCAGGGATGGATTTGTTAAAGACACAGG
>CAZUXL010000006.1:0-46912 GCA_964624355.1 uncultured Spirochaetales bacterium | reverse complement strand
TGTACTCCTAGAGCATCCTGGAGGGTACGAAACTCTTTATGGACACTTGAGTTTAATCACAACTTCCTTGAAGGATCGGGTTTCTTCAGGTACAATCATCGGCAGGGTTGGGTCCACCGGGCAATCCACCGGACCACATCTCCATTTTGAAATACGACGGCAAGGCCATCCTCAGGATCCGGTCCCTATGCTGCCCCATTGAGGATTTATATGAGAGTTTTGTCTTTTTTAGGATTTATGTTGGTTACTCTCCTGACTCTCGGAGCTGAAGATCCTTGGGGAACCTATAAGGATAAACTTATTCTTGATGCTCCCCCAAAGGAATTGGATTTTTTTGACCTGGTAGCTCTGAAAATGCCGGAAGAAAGTCCCTATCTTTTAGGTGTGGAAGTGGAAGTGGTTATCCCAAAGGATCTGCTCCCCTACCGGGGCAGTTTTGCCGTGCTCATCTATCAAGGGCAAATTAATTCTGAAAATTCTGGCTTAAAAAATGCTCAGAGACTAGGCGCCGAAGTTTTCCCCCCAGTGAATAAATTTTATTATCAAATCCCCTTGGTACCCCAATCAGGCTTGAAGATGGGTCCAGATAAAGCGGTTTTAGCGGCTGTTCCCCATAAAACATCCGGTGATCTTTTTGTAACCATCATTCCCATGGACAAGAGTTTACCGGAAAGAATCCCGGGAGCCGAATTGTTTCAACTAAAAATCCAAAGGATATTAGGACCTCAAGGGGGATTAGAATTCAAATTCAAAGAATTATCCCCAGAGTTCGCGCCCCAGATCCGCATTCAAACAGAAAAAGCAAATTTAAATGCCAAGGGATTGAATCTCCTGGCTCCAGGGATCTATGACCTATCCATTTCAGGTGGCCCTTACAGGACTCAAAATTTTAAAGTAGCCATAGCGCGGGGTCAAACAGCCTACTTGGACGTGACCATGGTGGAGGCAAAGGCCCTGGTTCGTTTAGAAGCTCCGTCGGGAACTGGAATTTTTATAGATGGAAAAGAAATTAGCGACTGGTCCACAGGTAAAAGTATAGTTTTGGAGAATGGGGAATATTCCGTTCAGTTTGTGGTGGGAGATTACAAAATCACCAGGATCTTAGAACTCACTAAACCCGGAAGTTATATAGTTTCTCTTTTTATGGAAATACAAGTGAAAGAAAAAGAAGAAAATTTGTAAACTTATTTACTTATAATCCATAGGTACTAATAGGAACTTATAGGAATTCAGAGGAATTCTTAGAAACTATTGTGATTTTGTTAAATAATTTCCCTGACCAAGACGATGATGTTAATGTCGGGTTGATATAGTTCCCCTCCCAGTTTACTATGATCAAAACCCGATCCCTTAGGGGTGGCCGGCGCAAGCCGGCCTTTTTTATACCCCGACCTCGAAGCCTTCAGGGAATCTTGACAATTTTAGCCCTAAACTTTAACCTTAGCCATGGATTTTTCCCCTAAACAGAACCTAACCCTGCGGATTATTACAATTTCAGCCTTTGTTTTTTCTCTTCTGTGGGGCATAGCCCTGGGACTGGCTGTATCAGGAACCTCCAATACCCGATATGCAGAAACCACAGAGAAGATCAATGAAGCCACAGGCACCAAAATCCTGGACGTGAAAGGCCGATTGATCACCGAGTTTTTCTCCGATGAAAAACGGGATCTCATCCCTCTCAATGAAATGCCCAAACACCTGATCGACGCTTTGATCGTTCGGGAGGATCAAGAATATTGGACCCACCCTGGTTTTAGTGCCCGGGGATTTTTTAGAGCGACTTGGGGAATTGTCACCGACACCTTGGTTTCCGGTGGCTCTACCCTCACCCAGCAGCTGGCTAAACAGCTTTACCTCAATCCACGGGATAAGTCCCTAACTCGGAAAATCGTGGAACTCTGGTATGCCTTCCAACTGGAAAGACGGTTCTCAAAACAGGAAATTCTTCAGCTTTATCTGAATAAAATGCCCTTTGGACATGGGGCTTATGGGGTAGAGGCGGCTAGTCAGTTTTACTTTAGGAAATCCGTGAGGGAAATCTCCCCAGCAGAATCGGCAATTCTAGCCATTCAACTCGTCCTACCTGGGCTGTATTCCCCAATTCGAAATCCTGAGGGCGCCCGGGACCGATCCAGGCAGGTTTTGGATCTTTTGGTGGAGAATCGCCTGGTAGAAAAAGAGACTGCGGACAAATCCTATTCCTACTATTGGGCAAACTATGATTATAACAGAAGTTCCTCGGAAACCCTATTCTCCACCCGGGACGATCAAGCTCCCTACTTTTCCGAATATATCAGAGGTCAACTAGCGGATATCCTTCCCGGGGCTGCGAACATTTACAAAGACGGTTTTACAGTAAATACCACTTTGAACCTGGATTATCAAAAAATTGCGGAAACAGAATTTCGCATAGGTCTGGATGCAGCCAACGTGATTTTTAAAGACAGCAGCTCCGTAGACTCCAGTCAATCGGCTTTAGATCTGATCCCCCAATTGGAGCTTCTGGGTTTAACCATGGGTATTCAGGATATCCGTTTCACGGGAAAACAGAGGGCTTTTGAAGCCCGCCAATACGTGCAAGCAAAAGCCGCTCCCATGCTGGATCTGGCCACAAGTCTCTTCGGTATCAATAATATGAGGGATGTGACCACAAAACTTCTGGAAAGAGAGAAATCCCTTATTAGAAAAAATGTAGTTGAAGGCGCCATGGTGGTTTTGGAAAATAAAACCGGAAACATCCTCGCCCTGATCGGTGGTTCAAAATTTGATCGAAGCAATCAATTTAACCGGGCTGTTTTAGCGAAGATCCAACCAGGATCCGCCTATAAACCTCTTTATTATTCCGTAGCCTTGGATGAGAAAAAAATAACCCCGGCGACCCGTCTTTTCGACGGACCAAGAACCTTCCCCTCCCCGGACGGAACCTCTTATGCCCCCTTCAATTACTTAGGCCGGTGGTATGGAAACATCCTAGCAAGAAAAGCCCTAGCCCTATCACTAAACATTCCATCCCTGATGGTTCTGGAATCGGTGGGTTTTGATCCTGTGATTGAGAAGACTTCCCGGATGCTGGGAATGACCACTCAGAAAGAAATCAATGCCATTCCACGGAATTTCCCCTTGGGCTTGGGAACTTTAGCTGTTTCCCCCCTGCAAATCGCCCAGGCTTATACCCTCTTTCCCTCGGGAGGAAAATTCATCGACCCTCTCTCCATTAGGAATATAACCGATCGTGCCGGCAATGTGATCACCAATCCGGAAGCCGATGCACTGAACCAACAGCAAGCCTTGGGTGACAGCCTACAGATCATTTCGCCCCAAGCGGCCTATGTAACCACAAGTATGCTAAAATCCTCCGTAGACCTGGGAACCCTCTACTCCGCCTCAGTAGGTGTGGGGAAATTTGGTACCATGGACATGGCGGGAAAAACCGGGACGACCCAAAACTGGTCCGATGCCTGGGCCATGGGTTTTTCCCCCTACATGACGGCGGTGGTTTGGTATGGATTTGATACTCCAGGAAACTCCATGGGTATAAACAATAACGGTTCCCGGACCTCTGCACCGGTATGGGCTCGATTTATGAAGAAGGTTCATGCCTCCCTCCCCCCCAAAAAATTCGAACGTCCCAGTTCTGGTTTGGTGGATGTGCTAATTAATTCAGAAACTGGTCTACTTCCCGCCGGCTATCCCGGGGAAAAAACCCAAGTGGAAATTTTTATTTACGGTACCGCTCCTTCCTCCACTTCTTCCATAGAATTGGAAAAGAAAAATGAAGTCACCGATGATGCCCTGAGTAAGCTGAAATCACAATTCAACTTGGACTCACCTGAAACCACAGAAACCTTGGACACAGGCGAGATGAATTTTGAAGACCTTCTCTATCAACCAACTCCTGAAGTTCCCGAAGCCACAACTGAGCCACTACAGGAGCTGGATTTCGGGGACCTCTTCGATAGTCCTACTACCGATTAAAGTATATGGGAAGTTTAGGTTGTCCAGATTTCCTGGTAGGTGTGAACCCGGTCACAGTAACGGCAGATGAAGCTATCCCTACCTTCCCGGATAAATTCCGCCTTTACGGGCTCGCACAACCGCGGATGAGAAATACAATTCTCATTCCGGCAGCTCACTTCAGCGAAGTTATATATTCGGGGGGGCATGTGAAGTCTGAACTTTTTCTGCACTTTTTTCCCTTGAATCATATTTAGGGTACACCCGGGACTCAATGCCGCCAACATTTTTATCTTTCGTTCATCTAAAGTTAATATATTGGGCAGGGAAATGATTCCTTTGATGGACTCTACATTTTTCGAGGCAAAGACCCCGTGACCCGAGAGATAATCCAATCCTAGATTTCGACGAATTTTATCGATGAGCTTCCAAATGGCTGGAACTTGAAGTCCGCGTCCGATGTGATCAATCACCACGCCATCATCGATTCTTTTTATACCAGTTTTAAATTCTCCCTCTTTTTCCTGGGAAAGGTTTAAAACAGGTATTTCTTCGATAAATTCGTCTTCCACGCCCTGGATGTCCACAGACTTCCCGGTAAAATCCTCCCCCAGTTTCCCCCCCACCATACCGATCAGGGTTATCCGGGTAAAATATCCATTCCGGGACTGTTCATCCCAACCATTTAATTCCAGTTCCGCCATAAACTCGGGGATAGTCGGACTGGTTCTATTTTGAGGAAGGGGATGAAAAAATTTGACCCTACTGGGTAAACGGTCCAAATGGCGACGATCCACGGTCACGGCCTTACGAAGCCGGTCCATTTTCTCCAAAACCTCATCACCCATACGCTCCAATTGAAGTCTGGTAAAGTACCAGATGGGGGCCACGTCTTTTTGTTCCAAATACCCATCGATGGATTCGAATTTTCTGATTTGAAATCCCGCTTCCAGCATTTTCTCTTCATAATAGGAGGGTAAGGCCAGTTCTTGGGGGGCGATGAGATCCACTTTCACCCTTTTAAAAATTTTCAAACCATCAGCTTTGGAATGGACAGTTCGCCCGTAAAAAAGATCCCCCACTAAAACAATGTGAATCTCCGAGCGATCCCAGCTTTGATATTCCAGAAAAGTGAACTCATCCAAGAACTCTTGGGTGGGATGTTCATGCTTCCCGTCACCGGCGTTCAGAAAGGGTGCCATGGGCAAGGAGAGTTTTTCCGTATACCGACCAATAAATTCTTCCATATGCCTACAGACCCCCTCCTGGGTGCTTCTGATGATGAATAAGGAAGCAGGACTGTAGCCCACAAGCATTTTCATGGTATCTGAAAGACTTTCGTTTTTTTTCACCGAGCTGGAATTGGCATCAAATATATTCACAGTAACGTTGTGAAAAAGGGCTGCGTTACGAAAGGACTCTTTTGTCCTGGTACTATCTTCCAGAAACAGGAGGTAAACCGCTAACCGGGGATCATTGATTTTATACGAACTCAAATCCTGACCGGAGAGGATGGCTTTTTTAATTTCCGCCGTCTTCCTGTATAAATACCACTGTTCATCCAGGCTCAAATCCTGAACCACGGTTACCGACCGTCCCTTGAAAGGTCCTGTCAGCGTCTTATCCACGGAATTCCCCTTCTTTTTTCAAGGTTTTAGCGTTAAGCAGCAAAATTTTACCATTTTTTCCTTGAATTAAAATCTGTGTCCCTTTGATTTGAATCAAAGAACCAGGTAGAACCGATTCGGTAGAGAGAACCGTGGGTATCAATTTTTCGTTAAACAGCCCCAATTTCCATTCACCCTCGGGACTATTGAGTACGGCAAAAAACTGATTACCATTCATGAGAATATTACTCTGAGGTGCAATATTATCTTTCCCCTCAAGCTCGATCTGCAGATCATCCTTTTTTAGGGTAAAAAGATGTACGACCCCGGTACCTTCGCTCCGACCGGCGATCACCACATAAAAATTCCCCAGAACTTCAAACCTTCGACTTCTGATGGTATTCAAGGTAGATCGAGACTGGATACTGGAACTTTTCATATCCACCACGGTTATCTGCCCAAACTGCCCTTCGCTGTCGGTGATGGTAAAAAATGTAAGAAGATCCATCACGGTCTTTTGCGGCTCCACCACGGGATCGGTTTTCTTCTGTTCATCTGCGGCCAATCTTTGGGTATCCGCAGCGGCCACCTCTTTTCTGTCTTCCTGTAGAATGGCCTCTCGTTGATCCAATTGATCCTTTTTGGCCTGTAAGGCCTGTCTTTCCTGTTGGATCTTTACCAAATCAGCCTCAGCCTGAGGAGTCTGTGGATCGGTGTTTTTTTCTCCGGTGGGGGTATCGGTTACCGCCTGAGTTTCGGTCGTTCCGGGGGATTCGGGGGAATTCTCCCCTGCGGGGGTTTCATTCTGTTTTTTTAAGTCAGCTTCTCTTTGGTTTAATTCCTGTTCTTTTTGGGCGATCGCCTGCTGTTCCAAGGCAATTTCCTGCTCTTTTAGATTCACCAGATCCTTTCTTTGTTCCAGGCCGCCGGGTTCTTTCTGAAGATCTTTTATTACTTCAGGGCTAGAAATCACATCGGAATGAACGATTCCCCGGTCGCCCTGGGACAAGGTGGACATTAAGGGAATCAGAATCCTGCTTTTCCCCGCCCACTCGGAAAATACCCGGGAAAGTCCCATATTTTCGGAAGTGATTTCCGCCAGAACACCAGTGGAATACATTTCCGAGGCATAGGTCATATTACCCCGGTAAACCGCATTGTACCGGGTGATGAAATCCGCCAGAAGCAAGGCATGAGCAGACGGATAATTGAAAGTCCCTTCCAAATAACCGGCGACGATCAGGTTAAGGTTGCGGATGTGATCTACCCCGGATTCCGGAAGCAAAATGAGAATATCTGCGCTGAGTTTAGGTTCGCCGGGAGTAAATACCCTCACAACGGCGTATTTATTTCCCAGGGTAAACCGATTGGTAGTGACCACCCCCCTGGCGAGAGAGCGTCCAATATTCAAAATTTCTTCCCGGGAGTTCACGTAGGCGTGGGGGCCCACATAGTTGATAAATTCCACGGTATTCAGGGTATTTTTTGTAAGCTCCCCCTCCGCCAAGGATTGGGAGGAGAGAGGAATACTTAGAAATAAACTCAAAAAGATCGATAATAAAGTTAAATTGTTTTTCATCACATTTCTGATTATATCAGACCTGAGAAGAGTTTTCATCTTTATTTCGGTAAGTGAAGGACCCGTTCTTTGGGATCTGGCTGATACCGGTAGAAAATGGCAATATTTCCTATAATTCGAACCAGGGTGGCCTCAATTTTTTGGGTAATTTGAAAGGCTAGGTCTTTCTTTTCATCCTTAAAATCTTGAAATTTCACTTTTATGAGTTCGTGCTGTTCCAAGGCGTCATCGACGGCCTTTATAACTTCCGGACTGAGACCGTTGCGGCCAACCATAACGATAGGTTGTAACTGGTGGGCGTTTCGGGTTAAATAATCCCGCTGATAACCTTTAAGTACTGTGGACATGGTCTAAGAATAAAGACTTTCACCTTTTTTGTCCAGTTGGAGGAATATGAACCTGATGGTCTTTGAATCCGAGGAATGGGGCCAAAATCTGCCCCTGACAGATCACAGGGGAAAACACCTGAAAGAAATCCTCAAACTCCAGATAGGTGATGAGATTAAAATGGGTCTGGTGGGGGAAAAATGGGGAAAGGGTCAGTACTTGGGGGATGAAAATGGATTTTGCCGTTTTATATGGCCTATCAGAGTTTTTGATGCTCCCCCCCCCTATCCCCTGGTCCTGCTGATCGGAACGCCCAGGCCTCCCACAGCCAGGAGACTTCTAAAGGATCTCACGACCCTGGGGGTTGCCAGCCTTCATTTCACCCCCACGGATCTGGGGGAAAAATCCTATCTTCAAAGCAGCCTTTGGACAAAAAACGAATACCGGGAAAACCTTTTAGAAGGAGCCCAACAGGGTGAATCCACCCATCTTCCTGAAGTGCACACCCATAGAAACCTCCACGAGGCATTAAAGGCTCTCCCTGCCGGTGGGCTTAGAATCGCACCGGATCTCCCGAAGCACGGCCTTTCACAGCTTACATGGCCTGTGACACCCCCGGAAACCGTGACAATTGCAGTGGGTCCTGAGAGGGGTTGGACGGAGAAAGAAAGAATCTATCTGGGTGAGAATAATTTTCAAACCATGAACTTAGGCCCCCGGAATCTCAGAACTGAAACGGCCAGCCTCACGGCCGTTTCTCTTATTCTTTCCCGGTATTTTTGGTAAATAATTCACAGGTCAGTCGGGATATTTATAGTAGATCAGTTAGATTCTTTTTAAACATTTCCAAATGAGGGAGATACTGTTCCCTGAGTTTCTCCAGATTTTGATTCATAACTTTTACAAATTCTGGATCTCTTTCCATCACATACCTCATGGCAGTTCCAGATTGGGCGGCCATTTGTTCCGCCCGCTGTTTAAGCCTGGGTCCCAGCTGTTGAATGATGGCGGTTTTTAGTTGAATGGCATCTTGTTGGAACTGATCCAGAAGCTCTTTAATTTGGGAAAGAATCTCCGAGGAAGATTTTCCCGTTAAAATGTCCATGAGAGAATCTAAAGGAAGGATAGTCTTATCCCCTTCGGGAATGATTTTTAAGGTGAAAGTGGATAGCCAAGCTTCCATCACTCCTAATTTACCGTCTTTTAGGGAAAATTCCTTATCTGTTTCCAGAAGTTTCCACTCTTTTTTAAAAAAATCCACACCCTCAGAAAGGGATTTAAGACCGATGGTCCGTCCCTTTTTAAATGAATTTTCTTGTTTTAGGGCTTCCTTATCCACTGTGAGCCCTTCAGACTTTTCCATGGCCAGTTCGAAGGCTGATTTTATTAATCCCATAAGGTTCTCCTGTTGAATGTATAATAACCTGATTCTAAGGTTGATTCAATTTATTCTGAAGAGAAATTAACCCGGTTCCAGGGATAACTAGTCCATGAACTTTTCGATCCCAAGGATCCACCGGAACGAACTCTAGGAGCTGAAAGTGGTGGGAGATTCCCAATATCATTGACCCATGAGAAAATTTTTCCAAAAACCGATCGTAAAACCCCCTTCCCCGGCCCAATCGATGTCCTTGGAGATCAAAGGCGAGGCCGGGAATGAGTAAAAGACTTTCCTCAGGCCTAGCCATATAAATCTCCCCATCCTCCGCAGGGCTATAAATTCCGTAATAATCCTTTTGGGATAGGGGATTTTGAAAATCATAGTGGTAAAAATTCATTTTTTCAGGACTTTCGACCCGGGGGAGAAAGACCTTCAAACCATGGGTATGGGCATCCTCCAATAAGGGAAATGGATCAACCTCCCCTGGGAGGGGGGAATACCCGAGAATATTCTTATATTGTCCTTGAGAATAAAGCCCCTGGAGTTCATTTCCAAAAAACCTTGGATTTTTATCCTGATTTTCCTGTAGCTCCCATAAAATTTCTTTTCTCAGTTGGACTTTCGAAACCATAGGAGTATTTTACTTCCGGATATTTTTCTGTTCAACCCCGATAAATTCTCCTAATTTAAACAAATTATTACTAAATAGAAAGAAATTCCCCATTAGGGCTTGATGTTTTCTTAAAAACTTCGATTGTATTACTGACGGAAAACCATGGAAAAAAAAATACTTGTTATAGTCGAATCACCCACCAAAGCAAAAACCATTAAAAAGTTCTTGCCCTCCCATTATCGTGTGGAGGCCAGTGTGGGTCATATTAGGGATCTACCTCAGACCGCCGCAGAGATCCCGGCTAAATATAAAAAAGAACCTTGGGCGACCATGGGAATAGACGTGGACCAGGACTTTAAGCCCCTTTATGTCATACCCCGGGATAAATCCGCATTGGTGAAAGAATTAAAAGCTGCGGTGAAAGAAGTGGATATGGTTTACCTGGCTACGGACGAAGACAGGGAGGGAGAGAGCATTAGTTGGCATCTATTAGATGTTTTGCAGCCCACCTGCCCGGTAAAACGCATGGTATTCCACGAAATCACCCAAAAAGCCATCACCGAAGCTTTGGATAAGACCAGGGATATTGATTTGAACCTGGTGAATGCCCAGGAAACCCGCCGGCTTTTGGACAGGTTATACGGATATACCTTATCACCATTGATCTGGAAAAAAATTGCCTACGGACTTTCCGCCGGCCGGGTTCAAAGTTCGGGACTAAGATTAATAGTCGATAGGGAAATGGCTCGATGCCGGTTTCAACCAGCGGAATACTGGGACCTAGCAGCTTTGTTAGAAAAAACAAGCGGCGGAGAGAAATCTAGATTTGAAGCTAAACTCACCGAAATTTCCGGAAGGAAAATTGCCCTGGGAGGGAAGGATTTTGATCCTGAAACCGGGGAAATTTATGAAGGAAGAAAAGTCGTCCTGCTGGGTGCCAAAGAAGCCCAGGCTTTGAGAGCAAGTCTGGAAAAGGGTAATTGGACCGTCGAAGATTTGAATACCAAAGAATCCACCCAAAAACCTTCCCCCCCCTTCATCACCTCCACCCTTCAGCAGGAAGCCAATAGAAAGCTGGGTTTAGGAACGCGGGACACCATGAGGGTTGCCCAGAGTCTTTATGAAGAAGGTTTTATCACTTACATGAGAACGGACTCCCCCCACCTGAGCGAAGAAGCCCTCGAGGGTGCCAGATCCCAAATCATAAAACTCTATGGACCGGAATACACCGCTCCGGAACCTCGGCAATTCGGGGCTAAAAGTAAAAACGCCCAGGAAAGCCACGAGGCCATCCGTCCCGTGGGTGCGCAGTTTATGACTCCTGAACAAACAGGCTTGACCGGACGGGAGCGATCCCTCTACGAACTTATTTGGAAACGTACTTTGGCCAGTCAAATGGCGGAAGCTAAGAAAAATACAGTCACCGTAAAAATTAGAGCCTCCGAGGCCCTCTTCACAGCCTCCGGCGTGCAGATACTCTTCCCAGGCTTCCTTCGGGTCTATGTGGAAGGTCGGGACGATCCTGAGGCTGTTTTGGACAACATGGAGACCTTTCTGCCCCCACTGACTCCGGGAGAAGTGTTAAAACTCCATGAACTCAAGGCCTCGGAACATCATACCAAGCCCCCATCCCGGTACACTGAGGCTTCCTTGGTTCAACGATTGGAAAAAGAAGGGATAGGACGACCTTCCACCTACGCCACTATCATCGCCACCCTCCTGGAACGGGGTTATGTGATTAAAAAGGATTCCGCCCTTGCCCCCACCTTCACGGGAGTAGCAGTGGTAGGTCTTCTGGAAAAGAACTTTGGGGCTTTGGTAGAATATGAATTCACCTCCAAGATGGAAAAAGATTTGGATGAAATCGCCTTGGGACAAGAGGATCGTATTGGATATCTAAAAGAATTTTATCTTGGGGATAAGGGCTTGAGAAATCAGGTAGAAACCAAGGAAAGCAAAATCAATCCCGATGAAAGCCGTACGGTTATTCTCCCGCAAATCGGTACTGAGATTCCCATAAAAGTTGGTCGTTTTGGACCCTATGTAAGCCTTAAAAAAGACGGAGAGAGTGTAAATGCCAGTCTTCCAGACGATTGGGCTCCCTCAGACGTAAAAAAAGAGGATTTTGATCTTCTGGTACGACAGCAGCTCGAAGGTCCTGCGCCCTTGGGCACCGACCCGGTGACGGGGAAGTCGGTATTCCTACTTTTAGGAAAAAATGGCCCCTATTTTCAGTTAGGAACCAAGGACGACCCGGATAAAAAAACCTCCAGTGCCCCCAAAACCGGAGCCACAAATCTAAGTTTGGAAGAGGCTCTAAAACTCCTGGCTCTTCCCAGGAAATTGGGTCTCCATCCTGAACTTCAGAAGGAAATCCTAGCCAACAATGGACGATTTGGACCTTATGTGGTCTGTGATGGGGTCTTTAGATCCCTGAAAAAAACCGATGAACTCTATGGTATCACCTTAGAACGTGCTCTAGAGCTCCTTTCTGAGGAAAAAATCGCAAAAGCATCCTCTAAAGCCTTAAAAGACTTTGGAACTTATGAAGGTAAAAAACTCCAAGTTCTCAGTGGTCGATACGGTCCCTATATAAAATATGGTACTGTGAACATTTCCCTTCCAGAGGATAAAAAGACTCCAGAGACCGCCGCAGAGATAACTTTGGATGAAATCAAAGTCCTTTTAGGATCCAGTACAAAAAAAACCAAGGTTTCTCGGAAAAAAGTTACTAAAAAATGAAGCCATGGACCTGTCTAACACCTTCCGTTGGGTATGCAGGATTTAAATGAAGCGGCTAGGCGACTTTTTAAGGTTCCTAGACTAAGGCCTTTTCAAGAAGAAATCATGGTCCGGTTATTAACACCAGGACCTCAAAGACTTCTAGCTATCATGCCCACCGGGTCGGGAAAGACCCTTTGTTTTTCCCTCCCCGGACTTCTACTCCCCGGTCCCACCTTGGTAATTTACCCGCTTCGTGCCCTGATGGCCGATCAATTCAGACGATTTTCTCAGGCCGGGCTCCCTGTGGGTATCCTGCAAGGAGGTCAGACCAAGGAATATCGTGCCCAGGTTTTTTTAGGCCTAGCTCAGGGAAGGTATAAATTTATCCTCACCAACCCTGAATCATTAGGCCAAAAAAAATTACTGGCGGCCTTAAGTGGTGTGACTTGGGATCAAGTTATTCTGGACGAAGTTCACTGTGTGAGCGAATGGGGGTTGAGCTTTAGACCCGCTTATTTGGATATCAAAAAGGCCCTGGACACCCTAAAATACAGGGTTTTGGCAGGATTTACCGCCACGGCAGGCCAAGAAGTTAGAAAAAGAATCCAAGAAATTCTTTTTAAGGAAATCCCGGCCGAAGAAATTATCGGTAACCCCGATAGACCCAACATCCATTACCACCACTGGAAAACGGTGAGCCGCCGGTGGGCTTTGGAAGAATGCCTTCGCATATTTCCCAAGCCAGCGGTCGTTTTCTGCCGAACCAGAGATGCCTGCCGTCATACAGCCTTGATGCTGACCCAAAGCCATCCGCTGGTTCCCATTCGATTTTTCCATGCAGGATTAACCCAAGATGAAAAAAAAGACCTTCAAGCTTGGTTTTTTAATTCCACCGATGGAGTTCTCTGCGCTACGAAGGCTTTCGGTTTGGGAGTGGATAAAAATGGCATCCGCAGTGTGATTCACTGGGATCCCCCGGATTCTTTAGAAGATTATCTTCAAGAATCCGGTCGGGGTGGTAGGGATGGGCTGCCATGTTTTTCTATTATCCTGGATGATCAAACGGCCCAAGGAGAATTTATCAAGAAATTGAGAATCAGGGAAGGGTGCCTGCGAACAGCCCTACTTCAACCCTTAGGGTGGACTGGAGAACGTTGCGATGCTTGTGGTCCCTGCCGGGATGAACTTTTACCAGAATTCCCGCCATTCATTCCCAATTCGGGATATAAAGAACTGCGAAGGTTGAGTTTGAGGCAAATTATTCTCCTATTTTGGGGTAGAAAAACCCATGAAACCGAGAGATTGAGATTAAATACCTTCTCAGCCTGGGGCTCTGGAAATCAACCACCCTTGGAGACTCTCACGGATCTGATTAAGAAAGTACAGGCATTGGGAATAATTACCCTAAAGAAAAGGAAACCTTTAATAAAAATGGCAAACTTTATGAGTCGGGTATTAGCTAAATTTTTAGTTTAGCGGTAAAATGTAGTATGCAACGTTATTTACTCCCTGTGCTTCTGTTTTCCCTATCTCTCCATGTAACAGCACAAGAATGGACTGTAACCCTTCGGTGGGATCCCCAAGCCCTCCCCCTGTTGGAGGGTAAGCTTTTCATCCCCCAACAAGAAGGAACTTTGATCCCACAAGAACCTAGGGAAACAAAAGTAACAGAACTTTTAGGGGAAATGACTTGGACCACGTCCGCCCTTCCTCCAGGGCGAACCAGATTTTATGTTATCAATAAAGAGCGGGATGATGAATTTGCTGATTGGGCGGGATATCGATGGCTGGATATGGTGGAGGTCCGGGTCACAGGCCCCGAGGTATCTAGAAAATTTTTGGCACCCCTGGGATCCGGTGCACTCTGGTATGTTTTCGATATCCTCGGCGAAGATAATTTTTTACAGCCGACCATGCAAATCCTTCCACGACGACAAAGTATCTATGGACATATAACTGACGCCAGTACGGGAGTACCCATAAAAAACGTCACCGTAGAGGTCATAAACCCCACCACAGGAGAGATCCTAGGTAAAGATACCACCTCCTCCAGTGGTCTTTATCTGTTTTTTCTAAGTGAAGGCGCTTACACTCTGAGGACTTCTAGTCGGGATTATATTTCCATAGATGAATCCATAAATACTCTGGGCTTTGATTTTCCTAAAAGACGGGATTTCAATCTTTCCCGAGAACTTCAGGAACAACAATTAAGAATTGTCCTGAGCTGGGACTATTATCCGGAAAATTTGGATCTCATCTGGGAACATGAGAAAAAACCAGTTTCTTCGACCGGTCAAGACAATTCTAATTTGAAATGGGAATTTACAGGTTCGCGGGCCTTCAGTAATGAATCCCTCCTGGTGGAAGGCCCCAATCTATCCCTCTCCCGATTATCCGTAGAAGCCAACCCCCTTTCTAATTCCCTATTTCTCATGGGTTATTCCCAGGTACGGGTAAGAGTTTACAAAAAGGATGGGGTTATTTTAAATCTAACGGTGCCCAGCGGGAGTGGAAACAAATGGGAAATTTTTGAGGTGGATACGGATTTAAAAGTGAATCTTCTCCATCGATTGGGAACAATTACTCCCCTTGAAAAGTAAGGTCCAAAGTCAAAATAAAAGGATCTTCATGGCGTAATTGTAGCTCCCAATGGGGAAGAAACCGGTGTCCCTGGTAAAGAGGCTTATCACCCCCAAGGATCACATTTTCTTCCGCCACCGTCATGGCACCTTCCCTGCTAGCGGTTAAAAGAATTCTTTGTCCCAAGGCTTTATCATGGATGTAAAACTCAGTCCACCGCTCCCAATCCCCCCCCTCATTTCCCCGGACCTCATTGTGGCTGGTAAAAAAGAGTTTATCCTGAGAGTTATCTTTAAAGGATAAGCGCAATTCAGGAACAAAAATAACCCTTTGATCCAGGGGGGATAAGGATTCAATGGAATATTGCACTCTTACCCCGTTTTCTTTAAATGTGAACTTTTTATCCACCTTTAAAGGTTGGAATCCCGCATTTGTACGAATTTTTCCCCGTGCTGAAAGTCCTATGGACTTCTGCTCCCGGTCTATTTCGCCAATTTTGTATTCCCTGGAAGTAAAATCTCCCGCATCATCCGGGGTAGTTGCCCGAAAATTCTCAGGTTCAAAATTTTTATAAAATCTGTCAGCGAAGGAGTATAAGGCCAAGGACTTTTGTTTTTTTACATCAAAATTAAAAACATCGGAATAATTCCAAAAAGACTTCAAACTATCGATCTCAAACAGCTGTCCACCTTTGGCATTTACATAAAAATTAAAAATATTGCCTTGATATAATATTTCCTTCAATCCATCCAGATCAAAATCTTGAAGCCCTAGGGAGGGAACAAAATTCACCTTGTCCCGGGCTTTCAACTCTGCTTGCAGGAGGTACCCGTAGGCTTGCTTACGGACCAAGGAGTACTGGGAACCTTGATCTCGCCAAAGAAAATAGGCCGATGACGCTTGAGCTCTCCAGAGATCTTCCAATGCGGACTTTTTCTTATATTTATCCCGTCTGATCTGGTAAGCCATAAGATGGATAAACATCATCTTGCAATAGAGGTTGTTCAACACGGGGTAGTCGGTTAAAAATTGTCGAAAATTTCTATGGTCTTTTTCGTTTTCCCTGCATGATAGGGATAATTCTCCGGTTTTCCATAATTGATTCACCCTGGAATTATTAAGATAAATCTTCTGCAGTGGACCTAAGTATTTTTTAAGATAACCGCTGGGATGAGTCCCCTCTATCTCTGTGGCAGAGTTACGGAATGTTTGTAGCACATCCTCCATACCCCCCTCATGAACAAACTTTTTTGCCCACTCCCTCTCTTCACCCCAATAATCCCCAGAGAGAACTAAACAAAGAATGGAATCCTCTTTTTCTTGTCTGCCTTTCAAAGCATTATTCAGAACCTCAGCCCCTTCCTTTATTACCTTCATGGAAAAATTGTTGCTGTAGGAAAAAACGACAATGGTTTTCCCTTGATTTTCAGTAATTAAAGGATAAAATCCCAGGGGCTCCCGATGATCCGACAGGGTACTTTCTTCTAGAAAAGCAAACTCCATCCCCGTATTTATAAGATTGGTCACTAATAAAGGTTCCCAGATACTTCTGGCAATCCAGGCTCCCCGAGGTCTTTTTCCCAAAAGACGACGAACAGCCGTGGTTAGATCTTCAATTTGACCTATCCGGTCATTGTGAGGGATTAAGGGAAGTATGGGTGAATAATAACCTCCCCCGAGAATTTCTATTTGCTTACGCCGAATCATCTCTGTCAAAACAGTTAGATACTCGGAATGATGCTTCTGCAGCCATTCCAGAAAAGGACCTGAAAAATGCATGGTCAGAGGAACATCCGGATAACGGTACAGGGCGCTTAAAAAAGGCTTGGTAAAATCTTGGTAGACCTTTTCAAGTTCTTCATGAGAAAGGTGGAGGGGAGGATTATTGATAATTCCTAAAATAAGTTTTGTTGATTCCAAGGATTACAGTCCCCTACCCCAAGTAAAAAATCCATTAAAACAGGAAAAAACCAAACCCAAGGTTCCTAGGGCTACCAAAGTTAGAGGCCAACCCTTTAGATGAACAGGTATGACTTCTCGGGTCCAACGCAATCCTAATCCCCAAAAGATAATTCTTACAAAAGAATATCCTAGCCCACCCCCCAATGCCACGGCTAGAACCGAAAAAATATCCGTGTTGTAGGATGTAAAAAATAGAACTCCGCCTAAAAGTACGGAATTAAACAGAAATTCTTGGGTATGGGGAAAAAGCCCCTGAGCCCATGAAAATCTGGAGAAGGCACTGCTGAGTTTTGCCAGACCAAAGCCCAAGGATATGAGTAAAAAAAAGTGAAGACCCCCTAAGGAAAAAAAAGCTAATACCAGGGATAAAAGAAATGATAAAAGGGAGTAAACCACAAGGAAAATGGTTATTACGAGGGAACTGAGAATTAATTTTGAGAATGAGCTTCCGCTTACCCTGCTCAGACCGGAGAAACCCAGGTATCCCGATAGCACTAGATTCTGAGAAAAAAATAAACTGAACAAAAGAGCCCAAAAGGTCATCGCCTCTCCTTGATCAACCAAGACATAATATCATAAAAGACAGATTCATGGAAAACGAAAAATTATATTTTTAGTTTATTTAGTCCCCGTTCTATGAGGGGAACAAGGAAATTCATTAACAAAAGTGCCACTGCGGTTCCTTCAGGTAGGGTACTTCCTAGTCTAAGAGTGGCAACAAATAGTCCTGCCAGAAGACCATATAGGATTTTACCCTTTCTCGTAAGAGGGGTCGTGGTAAAATCGGTGGCTAGAAAAAATAAACTAAGTATTAAGGAACCAGAAATAGTATAGAACAAAATATCTCCGGTGAAAAACCCCGATTCCAAAGGGAGCCCGCCAAAAATCCATATACAGACACTATGGGAAAGAAAGTAGACCAGGGGAATTTCCCAGGAAATGAGCCGGAATGACAATAGAAAAACAGAGGATAATAGGATGAAAAATCCTGATATTTCTCCCAAACTGCCTTTATGATGACCAAATACCAGGTCAAGATAACCTCCTGGCAGATTCACATTGAAAAGTCCAAAAACATGGTTATTCAACCAATCGGTGGTATTTTGATCGAAAGAGGTTCTACTGATTGCTGCCGCTTCCATAGGACCTGACACCTTGGTATCCCCTAGAACAAAACTGTTTTTTACGTTGCTCAGGGGGGTAGAACTAGAGACTCCATCCACGGTTGTGGAGAGTGTGGGCATCCAGGAGAGGTATACTAAAATCCAAAGTATCAAAACAGGATTTAACCAGGGAGTTTTTCCCAGAAGCTGGCGCAGGAATAGAAGAAGAAATCCAGAAGCCATCCCCATGAGTGGGGAGAGATCACTGGGTAAGACAGCGGCTAACAATAGGGATTGGAAGAGAAGCCCTGAATCCATTAACGGCGTAGTTTTTCTAGTCCAGGATAGAAGCGTCCCAAATCCAAAGGATGAAAATACCACGGTAAGGGCTAAGATCAAACCTGAAATTCCAGCCTGAAAAAGTCCAAAACTCAGAGGAAGGAGTAACCCTGCGGAGAAGACATACCACAAGCGCTGGGTGGAAAAAAAAGGACCTACAGGATTTATAAGTTTGATATCAGCCAATCCGATTCTCCAAATTTTGAAATTTGCTTTTTAAATTTTTATTTAAATTATCTTGAAAATTTTCCATCAAGGGAATTCGAGATGGACAGACAGAACTGCAGATTCCACATTCTATACAATCCTTCAGTCCAGAGTCATGGGCACCGGCAAAGTCCCCGAACTTGAGATCCAGGTATATTTCCACGGGTTTGATACCCACAGGGCAGTGGGTAATGCAAACTCCGCAACGGATGCAGGGGGATTCAGGTGCCTGATTAACCTCACCTGCAGTCATGGCTAAAAGTCCAGGCGTGTTTTTTACCACTGGGTTCCACAGGGCATTCAAGGGTTTACCTAAAAACAGACCACCGTAGAGTATGAGATCCGGAGTCTCCCGAAAGCCACCGCAATCTTGTATGATATTGGCCCCAGGTGTACCAATTTTGACTTTTATAATACCCGAGTGGTGAAATCCATGGCCACCGTAGGCAATAAATTTCTCCGTGACTGGATTACTCCAAACCACTGCATCATAAACCCAATAAAGAGTATCTAGGGTAACCATGAGGGTGTGGTCCTCCGAGGCATCGGATCCATGGTTTTTTTCACCGTAGTTCAAGGATTTCAAAAGAATTTTTTCGTGGGAATTGGGAAAAATATTCTCAGAAACCACCACTGTGAAGGGGCCTGGGTCATTCTTAAAGAGAATTTCAGCTTCGGGCCCCAGGGCAAGGAAGGTTGTTTCTGGTTGATAAATTTTTTGAAGGATCAATATGGCTTCCCGGATTTCCCGTTGATAATTAGCCATGAGATGGAAAGGAACCGTAAGGTAGGGCTCTGATTGCAATCCATTAATCACCAGTTTTTTTGCATTATTCTCTCGCACAGGCTTTAATTCGCCCATAGCACTGGAGGAAAATAACACACCTGATTCTTTCAAAATTTTCAGCAGATCCTTCGGACTTTTACTCTCCCATGAATTGGGAGTTTTCACCTCTGCCGACCGGGTAAAACTTCCTTCTAGCCTGATTTGTGCAGCCGAAGTTACAAAATTCCCAGGTAGAGTCATTTCGGTTATCTTTTCAATTAATCCAGGGATGGGAGAATGAAGATTCCCATCTGGACCGGTGGCCACCACCATTCCCTCTTCCACCCTCTGCCCAGCACCAAGGATCCAGTGGCTATCCTGCCCAGGATACTGGAGCAAGGGTAAAATAGCGATTGAGGGCAGACTGGCATTTGGCACCGTAAGTGTTCGCGTTTCTTCCAATTGGGGATTCATAACCAGTCCCCCGCGACCCCATTTTAAAACCACACTCATGCTACGGAGTCCCTCCTAGCCCTTGAGGGCAACCTTTGATTCCAAGTAAAAAGAATTGGTCCTAATCTTATCAGGACAAGAAAAAAATACAAGAGTCCTAAGGTAACGAGCTGGGGTAATAGATTACCTGAACCCGGGTTTGAGAAACCCACATTCCCCAAAGTCAATGGTTTTAATCGGTCATTTTCTAAAACCAGATTTACCGGATGATTCTTTTTAATTTTTGAACTTAAAGAATTTAGATACTCCTGGTCAAACACAAGGGTATTACGATCTGTCTCTCGTATTTTTTCACCGGATCTCTCGTAAAAAGGAAATCGAATTTTAGAAGTTGGTTGGGAAAGATTAATTTTTGTTAGATTATAAATAAAACCTTCTTGAAAAATTCTATGCCTGAGCCAGGAGGCCCCTCCCGGTATGCCTGAAGACTCCTCCTCCTGGCTTTGTTCTTCCATTTGGGGTGAAAATGCCAGGGGAATGGTAGTACTTCCAGGAAAAAAATTCAGGGAGGGTAAATCTAGACTGGGCATAAGCCCCAGGGTTATGAGGGGAATAATCACCAGGGAAATGGTGGGAATTTTAGCCATCACTCTCCAGGGATCTTTATTTAAAGCCAGGGATAGAGGGGAAAAAAGTTTATGTTCCCTAAGGATTTTTTCCTTATTTTCAAAGTTCCAATACCATTTCCCTAAGGCTCCCAAGGTCGGTACACCAAGAAAAAAGGCGATCCAATAGAGAGAATCAAAGGGTCTTAAGAGGCCTAAAGTGACCAAACCCAGGAGAATTACAAGGGTGTAAAGAAATCCTGCAGTGAGTTTTTTATCATCTCTTCTGGTGGGGGAATGGTGTATTTCCCGAATCCAGCGATGCCCTAGGAACAAGAGGGTCTGAAAACCGAAGGCAAGGAAAATGAGACCCGGGGAAAAAAGTATAAGCAGGAAGCCAAGAGTACCGGGGATAGGAATCCAATTCCACTTTTTTCCTAGAAAAAAATACCAGGCAACCAGCCAAACGCCATATAAAACTAACTTACCAAACAAGGCCAACAGCCCTGGAAGTCCAGCTCCCTCTCCCAGGGAAGCGGGGGGGATCCCAAAAATATTTACATAATCCCTTTGGAAGTTTATATCCAGAGATTCAGGAAGAAAGAGTGTCCAGCCAGCTTCCCCCCTGTGATGGGCCTTAAAAAATGAAAGAATATTTCTCAAATAACCAGTCCAACGGGGATCGGAATCCGCCATCCTGAACTCTAAGTCCGCCACAGCCACAGATTCCAGGCCAGTAAAATCGGAGATTTCCACTTGAGAGTTCCACGGACTCATGGTTCCAGAGTAGGTTTTCTCTCCTAGGAGTGATTTGAGTTTTGTCAGATCGGTATTGTCAGGAATAAAAAAAACCTTATATCCTGTCCATCCCGAGGGGGGAGATTTTTCGCTGAAACCCAGAGAAAGGAATATTCCTGTCCCCATAAGAAATGTCAGAAGAATTTTAAAAAATCGAGACCGGGACATGTTAAAGACTACAGAAGGCGACGGCTAGAAAGAATCCTAAAAGGATACCCACTAGAACTTCCGGAGCTTTATGCCCGTTTACTTCCTTCACAGATTTGTAATTGGTGCCCAGTTTATCATTTAAATCGGCCATGACTTGATTGAGTACTCGGGCTTGTACCCCTGTGGATCTTCGGACACCCAGAGCGTCCCTCACCGTTAGGATGGCAAAAAATAAAGTAAGAATAAACAGGGGAGAACTTATACCCACGACGAAGGCCATGGCCGTGGTGAGGGCTGAAACCACTGAGGAATGACTGGAAGGCATTCCTCCTGTAGTCCAGATCAGGGTTACTAAAAGTCCGCGATTTCTTCGATTGCGAAAACGAACCGCTTCAATCACAGCTTTCAGAAACTGAGCTGAAAACCAAGCGAAAAGACCTGAGAGAAAAACAGGATTGGAAAATAGCTTTGAAAGGTCGTCTATAGTTATTCCGGACATTGACAATAGTTTCCTCGCCAGGAGGTTTTTTGTCAAGCTAAGAGGATTTCCAGTTTTACCTTTTATTGACACCTGGGGAATGAAGAAGTAATCTGAATTTAATGTCTCAAGATACGATTATTCCTCCTACCGAGTGGGTTCTGGCCAGGAATACCATAATAAATAAATGGATGGACTTTTTTTATTGGCTTATTAAAGGCCAATTTCCTTGGAGAGAAACCTGGGAGCAGTTCAAACTCGTAATTCTCAACGGGTGGATGACCGTTTTTATGGGTAGTGTGGTTCAGGGAATCTTCGTCATGTGGATGGCGGGATTCTATGGGGATATGTTCGGCGGCTACATCTGGGTCGGTACGGTAACAACCTTTGCCGTTTTTAGAGAACTTGCGGTTCTCATGTGTACGGTTCTTTTCGCTGCCCGAATTGGGACGGCCTTCACGGTGGAAATCGGTTCCATGCAGATGTCAGAACAGATCAGTGCTCTGAAAATTATGGATGTGGAACCCAATACCTACCTGGTGATACCCCGGGTTATCGCCAGTACTTTAGCGGTTCCTCTTTTTGTGGGATTTTCCTTCGGTGTGGCAATTTTTATTTCTTGGATCTTCATGGCCTTCTTTTGGGACCTCTCTTTTGAAATATTTTTTCTCAATGCTTTTTCTTTCATTGATCCTGGGATGCTGACCAATTCGCTTTTAAGAGCCCTAACCATAGGTTTTGTCACAGGGTTGAATGCGGTGGCTTTGGGTTTCTACCCCTGCAATGGAGCCGAGGACCTGGGAAAGGCCACCACAAAATCCATGGTCATCAATTTATTTTCCCTCCTGCTCATCGATTTGGCCATAGGAATGGTCTCGGCTTCCCTGTCCATGGGTGCACCCACATGATAGAGGTCAGGGATCTTTGGGTGAAATTCGGCGAAAAAGAAGTCCTTAAGGGGCTGAATCTCCTGATTGAAGAGGGAAAAACCACCGTGGTTCTCGGCCGCTCAGGGATAGGGAAATCCGTTACCATGAAGTGCATTTTAGGGCTGATTAAACCTCAAAGGGGCCAAATTTATATAGACGGGGAAGAGTTCCTGGGTGCGGGTAAGGCAAGGCAAAAAGAGCTTATTTCCCATATAGGAATGCTCATGCAAAATGGAGCTCTTTTTGACAGTTTAACGGTTTTCGATAATATCGCATTCCCCTTGAGGTATCATCGAAAGTACGATGAAAAAGAGATTGGACGGCGGGTGCACCACTATGCGGAAATTGTCCAGATTCAAGACGCCTTAGATATGATGCCCAAGGATCTTTCCGGTGGAATGAAACGCAAGGCCGCCCTGGCCAGGGCAATTATTCAAGAGCCCCAGTATCTTTTCTACGACGAACCCACCACCGGTTTGGACCCTACCAGTTCTGCCTTGGTGGAGATTGCCATCCGAAAGTTGAAGGATGAATTGAAAGTTACAAGCCTGGTGGTAACCCACGATATCGAGTTGGTTTACTTTTTAGCAGAAGAAGTGGCCTTGCTTGAAGATGGACTTATCCTTTATAAAGAATCCAGAGATAAGGCATTACATCCAGGTTCTGAAATCTATTCCAACTTTATCGCCAGCAGGGAGAAACTTCATCGTGAATCAGGGTACGTTTAAAACTATCAAAGTCATTCTCTTTGTTTTCGCCAGTCTGGTGATCACGGTCTTTCTTTATACCCTAGTCTTTCGAGTGGATTTTGGAGGATCGAATAATTACACTGTGGAATTTGATACCATAGGTACAATTATGGTGGGATCGCCGGTGAGAAAAGCCGGTGTGAAAATTGGAACCGTGACTAAACTGGAAATTAATCCTGAAAACCAGCGGACGGTTATTGTAGCCTTCACTCTCTATCCCGGTCTGGACATGAAAGTCGACGACAGTCTGGCCATCACCACGGGGGGCATCCTGGGAGACCAATTCATCGACGTGTTTCCCGGGGCCCCAGAAAGTCCTTATGTACCAGAAGCGCATCGTTTTCAAGGGGAAAAGGCCTTGGACTTCCGTACCCTCACCTCCCAGGGCGGCCTATTACTGAGCCGGCTCAACCAAACAACCAAATCTATCAATGATTTTTTTGAGCAAAATCAAAGCACCATGAACAAAATTCTTATTAACTTGGAAAAAGTCAGCGAAAATTTGGCCGTGATGACCGGGGAAGGATCGGCCCTCAATCGAATGATTCCCAATCTGGAAAAAGAGCTGGCGACCATGACAGTGAGAACAAATCGCCTACTGGCCTTGCTGGAGGAGCAGATTCAAGCCTCCGGACCCGCTCTTGCAGGCAGTATAGGTGACGTGAGAATCCTTGCAGCGGACTTAAAAAAAATGATGGCTGGTCTCTCCAGCGATAAATCCGCAGTGGCCCTCCTGCAAAATCCCGCTTTTGCGAAAGACCTGGAAACTTCGGTAAAAACCCTCAGAACCACTCTGGAAAACATGGAAAAGATCACCTCCGCCTTCTCCAGCTCCTTGACCCCTTAAAATATTATGGAATACACCGCTGGCTTAGACGACGCTCCCAAACGATTAGATAGATTATCCCTTCAACTACTTCCTTCTATCCCCCGAGGGGGAATTTTAAAAGCCTTGAGAACAGGGAGAATCAAATTAAATGGAAAAAAATCCTCGGGAGAAGACAGGGTTCAAGCAGGTGATATCTTAAGTTTTGATACCCGACTCTGGCATGAAGGACGACAATTAACCCCAAAAAACACCCAGAACACCACCCCTGAGACCCCCTTGAATCCCCGGTGGATCCTTTTTCAGAACCAGGATATTTTAGTACTGAATAAGCCCAGGGGCTGGGATTCCCAGGGTGAAAACAGTTTGGATACCTTGGTGAAGGAATATCTTGGCACCAAATCCTCCTTGAGCTTCAGACCAGGGCCCCTACACCGTTTGGATACCAATACCAGCGGCATACTGTGTTTCTCCGCCTCCTTATCCGGAGCTCAAAATTTTAGCCGCATGCTCCAAGAGGGAGCCATGACCAAATATTACCTGGCCTTGGTAAAAGGAAGCCTCACAGAACCTCGGATCCTAGAGTCCCTTCTGGAAAGAAACCATAAAACTCGGGTGACCACATCCAGCCCCCAGGGAAAAGCATCCCGAACTACCCTACTGCCACTTATCCGCGCCCCTGGATACACCCTGGTTTTGTGCAAGCTGGACACCGGCAGAACCCACCAAATCCGGGCTCAGGCTGCGGAGGCAGGATTTCCCCTGGCTGGAGACGGGCGCTATGGAGGGGGGACTTTCCCAGGAGGTTTTGTTCTCCATGCCTGGACTTTGTTCTTCGCCCCAGGGGGGTCTTATTCTTGGCCCCAAACTCTTCAGGCACCCCTCCCCCAAAAAAGTCTTAATCAGCTGACCACCGCTTTGAAAATGGATGAAAAAAAACTTTTGGAGTTTTTGGAACCAACCCTTGCCCTCCGTCTGCTTCCCCCTTAAACTTAAAAGGGAGGTCTGCTGATGCATCCTCTTCTACACCGCCTGTGGTGGCGCCTTTCAGGGGTACTGGTTTATGCGCTGGTGGGTCCCTCGGGATCTGGAAAAAGTCATAGAGCAAGACTGGTGGCGTCCAAATACAATATTCCCCTCATTGTGGACGATGGTCTATTAATCCGGGAAGATAAAATTATCGCAGGCAAGTCGGCTAAAAAAGAAGAGAATTATCTGAAGGCCATCAAAACAGCGGTCTTTGAAAACCCTGTCCACCTGCAGGAGGTTTTGAACGTCCTGGAAGTACAAAAATTTAAAAAGATCCTCCTTCTAGGAACCTCGCTTAAAATGGTTCGCCGCGTCGCCTACCGTTTAGATCTCCCCAAAATATATAAAGTCATAATGATTGGAGATATTGCCTCTCCCCAGGAAATAGACGACGCAATGGATAGTCGAAAATTAGGACGGCACGTGATACCAGCACCCATCAGGGAAGTTATTCGCCGGCATGGCCCCCACTTTTTAGAACCTTTCAAAGTTATGAACGACCATCCACTTATGTATTTAGGTCGTCACAGAAGTTTTGATAAAACCGTGGTTCTACCGAGTTTTCATAAAGCCGCTCCTACAATAGATCAGGAAAATTTAAAGAAACTCATCCGGGGTTGGACGACCGATTTCGATCCGAGAATCCCTTTGGGCGCCATTGTTATCACAAAGGTCAAGAGAACTTTAAAAATAGGTCTTTATTTTGCCCTGAACCATGGGTTAGAATGGAAAGAGAAGATTAATAATCTCCAGTCCTTTCTGAACTCCCATCTGGGACAATACAGCGGCTGGGAGAGTGGAAAATATGAGATCACAATTTTTTATCAAGAGAACGAGGAGACAGAATGAAAAATAATTTCGCCCTGATTTTTGCAGGTCTGATACTTTCCCAAGTTTTAGGTGCCCAGGATATCCAGGTAGTAGCTCCTGTGGATCCTATTTTTAATACTAAGACCCAGTATTATGAAATCACTTCCTATGTTAGTCAGGCCCAAGCCGATGAAACCGGACTTAAAATGGAAGCCCTGCTTAACCGGTACAACAGCTACTTGCTTCAAGATTTGGCTAAAATCAGTCCTCCCTTGAAAGTCCTTTGGTTTAAAAACAAGTTGGATTTTGACAATTTTCTAAAAGATAAAATTTCCTCCACCAGGGAGGACTTTGCTTACCTAAGTTATAAGGACAAATCAAAAAGCCTTTTGGCCGCTTACGAAGGAATGGATAACCCCTTCCCATCCCTGGCATTTCAAGGATTTATTCAATATTTATGGAATTTTATTCCCCAGCCACCAGTGTGGATTAGAAATGGTTTCGGGTACTTCTTCTGGGATTTGAAATGGAATCAGGAAACCCAGAGTTTGGAAAATTCGGGAAATTTAGCCTTTCTGGATGCAGCTCGCAAGCTCTATGCCAAGGGTACACCGGATTTGAAAACCTTATTGACCATGGAAGACAAAAGAGATGGATCCGCGGCTAACGGAGATTTAGACTACCAAGCATGGTCCTTGGTTTATTTTTTAATCCAGTCAGATAATCCCATCTATAACAGACTCCTGGGTAATTTAATGTCCAATTTGTCCCCTGCGGCTACTTTGCCAGAAAATACTCAAAATGTTCTGAATAAAATCACTGGAGTGAGATCCTTGGAAACCATTCAAGGCGACCTCACAGTATTTCTAGGATCCGTGAAAGGATTCAACGATCTTATGAATGAGGGAATAGGGCTTTACAGGGACTTCTTGAAAGCAAAAGCTGAAAAAAACGATCTATCTAAAGACCTATTGGTTCAAGCCAGTGGACTTTTCGAAGCCGCTGCAGCCATTAATCCCAAGGATTTCAGACCCTTATACTATCGAGGCCTCTTGGCCTATGGGGATGGTAGCTATACACAAGCTGAAAGTCGATTCAAAGAAAGCTCAGCCTTAGTGGTGGGAAGTCCCGGTCTCCTACCTTATGCCCAGGGACTTACAGCTTTCTATTTGAAAAAATTTTCCGAGGCCTCACTCTATTTAAATCAGGCTAAATTGGAAAATCCCACGGAATTTTCCAGTGTGGTGGATACGGTTCTGGAAATGATGCTGTAAAATAGGGATCATTTCGGGGCGGGAGCTTGGCGATAACAGTATTTATGAGTATTCTTGTATAATACTTGATTAAATCGAAAATTAATTTTATTATATATATGATATTTTAAATATAAGGCGGAACCCATGAGCACACAGTTAACAACCCAAGCTTTCAAAGAGAAGATCTTTGATTTTGATTCGGGGCAAGAATGGAAATACCAAGGTCAGGTCCCTTGTATTATTGACTTTTATGCTGACTGGTGTGGGCCCTGTAAAATGATAGCCCCTATTTTGGAAGACCTGGCTAAGGAATTTGAAGGTAAACTCCACGTCTATAAAGTGGATACGGAAGCTGAAGGGGATCTGGCTGGGGCCTTCGGGATTCAAAGCATACCTAGCCTTCTGTTTGTCCCCATGGAGGGCCAACCTCAAATGGCCATGGGTGCACTTCCAAAAGCACAGCTTAAAAATGCCATTAAGGACGTTTTAGGTGTGGAATAATTTTTCATAAACAGTTTAGAAAGTAATCAGGCGTGACCAATTGGTCGCGCCTTTTTTATTAAGAAAAATTAAGATTTCATTTTCAGTTGAAAGTGCCATCCCTTTTTATCCATAAATCTTAATAAAAATTAAGATAAACGCTAAAATCCACGAAATTTTTAGTACGGTCCTTGCTCTTAGTTGAATGGAGGACCCTATGGATTCATTAACTGAAAAAGTTCTACATTTCAAAAACACTGGAGAAGGTCAGACTGAACTCTTCTCCCAGATCCGCATACTGATTTATTTTTTTCCCAGGAAATGTGGGGGATGGAATGCGGAAGATTCTAGCGACTTCTTTTGCTTCTTCCAAGATCGGATATCACGAATAATTGCCCGGTTTACTTATCAAGGTAAGAGTTTTTCCAGCTACCTTTCTTCCTGTATCCGATTTCAAATGATCTGCTTTCAACGACAGGCTATTAAAGCTCGGGAACATAGAGAATGCCTATGTCGGGAAGAAGAAGCTGCAGCGGAAGAAATTACTTATAATTATTCTAAAAAAACCCTTAAATTTTGAACTTATTCAGGGAAAGACACCCAAAGATAGCCCCCTAGGGAATCTCGCTTGCTCACAAACCAGAAAGAAAATCCTTCTTTTATGTCTAAAATCCTGTTATTACTTGGATTCCCAAACCATCGACCACATCGCAGCCATCATTGAAATGCCGGGACAAAATCTCCACTACTTGGTACAGGAATTGAAAAAAGATCTAGATGCCGCCACCCCAAGAATTGAAACCTTGAGACAGAAAAGAATGGAGCTATTCCTCATGCTACATTTTTATCAAAAAAGGCGCTCCGAGGAGGCCTCCCCCGACAAATTCCCCCAATGGAACCGACTTTGCGATCATTACCGCCGCCGACTGTCCAAGGTTCAAAATACAATTTACAAGACCCGGGTAGAACCCAGACACGAAGATATTGCTCGGGTTTTAGGTTTGCCAAAAGGTACTGTGGATTCCTCCTTATTTACCTTGAAAAAGAAGATGAGTCACCTTTTAAAAAAGCCTTAGAGTTTGTATACTTAGGCCATGGAAATTTTTGTTGCAACCACTAGTGAACATAAACGCCAGGAATTGGCTCAGCTTTTCCCCCTATGGACAATCCACCTTCCTAAGGATCGGGGAATTGATTATTTCCATGAAGAAACCGCTACAACTTTTTTAGATAACGCCCTGGGGAAGGCCCAGACCCTCCACAGCCTCACTGGGATGCCTGTCTTGGCCGATGACTCAGGTCTTTGCATCCAGGCCTTAGGGGGAGCACCCGGTCTGTTCTCCGCTAGATTCGGTCAGGATGAAAAGGGCAGGGTTTTGAGCGACCGGGAGAAAAACCTCCTGGTGTTGGAAAAAATGGCCGGGGAAGAGGATAGACGGGCCTACTATGTTTGTTCCCTTGTTTTAGTCCTATCCAAAGACCGGTTTTTCGTAGCCCAAGAAACCTGGCAGGGGTTAATATGGCATAGGGAACAAGGAAATGGTGGATTTGGTTATGACCCCATTTTTTACCTTCCCGAAATGTGTAAAACCGGTGGGGAATTGACCTCGGAAGAAAAAAATAGGCTCAGCCACCGGGGAAAAGCAGCCCTCCGACTTAAATGTTTATCACAAGGATTAATATAAAATGAATACCATAAAAACAAGAAAAGAAGCGGCTCAGGGTGATTGTTGGGATCTTTCCTCCCTCTTTCCCACGGAGCAATCCTGGGAGGAGAGATTTCAAATCCTCAAACCTCAAGTGGAAAAGATAGTTCTTTTCAAGTCGACCTTGGGAGGGGGAGCCCAGAATGTTCTCGAAGCGTTAAAGTTCTTTCTGGACTTAGAACAAACGATGGAAAAACTAGGAACCTATGCCCATCTGAGGACCACGGAAGACGTGGCCGACTCCGGGGCTCAAGAACGTCTGGGACGTTTTATGAGTCTGGCTACACAGGTCGAAGCCATGGGGAGTTGGTTCAATCCCGAACTCCAATCCCTGGATCCCCAGTACCTCCAATCCCTCCTGGAAAATCCGATTTTAATGGATTATTGGATCTACCTGGGAAAGATTCTTCGATACAAACCCCACGTTCTTTCAGAGGAGGGAGAAAAAATTATGGCCTTGGGTCAAGAATCCCAGGGTGCTATCCGGCAAACTTTTTCCTCCTTAACCAATGGAGATCTGGAATTTGGCACCCTGGAAACTCCTGAGGGGCAGAAACCCCTGACCCAATCCACCTTCGCACTGTTTCTGCAACACAAAAATAGAGATGTGAGACGTCGTGCCTTTGATCAATTTTATCAACAATTTGCAGCCCATAAAAACACCTTGGCACAGCTCTTTAGCGGGAATGTACAGCAGGACCTTTTCCGGTCCCGGGTGAGAAATTTCCCTTCTTGCCGGAGTGCTGCCCTCTTTCCCGATAAGGTACCCGAGGAAGTATATGACAATCTGGTCCAAACCATCCGGGAAAATCTCCCCCTGCTTCATAGATACTATAAACTCAGGCAACAAACCCTCGGAGTGGAAAAACTGCACCACTGTGATGTTTATGCACCCATGGTCCCTCAGGCAGAAATGATCCACACCTACGACCAAGCAGTGGATAAGATCGTAAAATCCCTGGAACCTTTAGGTTCAGAGTACACAGAAACACTTCAAAAAGGTCTTTTGGGGGGATGGGTGGACCGGTTTGAAAACAAAGGAAAGCGCAGTGGGGCCTTTTCTTCCGGCGCCTATGGATCTTCACCGGTTATCCTCATGAATTTTAAAGAGGAAAGTTTGAGGGATGTATTTACCCTCACCCACGAGGGTGGCCATTCCATGCATTCCTGGTATTCCCAAAACAATAATCCCTATCAACATTATTCCTACACCATCTTTGAAGCTGAAGTGGCGTCGACTTTTAATGAACAACTTCTAGCCAAATACCTTTTAAAATCCACGGAGGATAAAAATCTCAAAGCCTACTTGATCTCCAAGGGTTTAGAAGATATGGTGGCGACCATTTTCCGTCAGACCATGTTTGCGGAATATGAACAGAGAATTCATAAGTTGGCTGAAGACGGGGAAGCCCTGACTCTCGACTGTCTCAGAACCCAGTACCGGGAACTCTTGGTCGCCTATTTTGGACCTGATGTGGAACTTTCGGAGTACTCGGACTTGGAAGGATTGAGAATTCCCCATTTCTATGGGGCGTTTTACGTCTATAAATATGCCACGGGGTTGTCAGCGGCCATTGCTCTGAGCACTAATGTGCTGGAAAAGGGGGAACCCGCTCGCAGGGACTATCTCAAATTCTTAAAATCCGGAGGTTCCCATTATCCTTTAGAAAGTCTAAAACTCGCTGGGGTGGATATGAGTACCCCCGCCCCGGTTAAAGCAGCCATGAAGGTTTTTGAAAAAAATCTCCTGGAGCTAGAAAACCTCCTCCTTTCTTGAGTTTTTCATGGAAACGATTTTACCAGGGCTTGGATAACCGATGTTTTTTAGTCTTCACCTTCCCACCCTCTCCCTGGTCCTCTTTCTCGCCTACCTCTCCAACTGGATTTTCTCTTTATTGTTATTTTTGGGGAAGCAGACATTCCGGGGGTCCTTGCTCTGGGTCTCAGGACAGGGCATTTTTTGTTTGGCACTTCTGGGTTTGGGCCTGAGAGAACTACTTCCGCCGTTTTATAACGTGGTCGTGAATAATTCCCTTTATATGGTGAGTCTTCTGGTGATTATCCAGAGTATTTGGATTTTCCGTTTTACCAGGCCATTCCCTCGGTCCGTATATTTTGCGGTTCCCTTGATCTTTTTTAGTTTTTGGATCATCCAACAACAGAGTATGGCTTTTCGTTCCGCCGTTTTTTCCTTAGAAATGTTTCTTTTCACCGGCGCCATTGCAATGATTCTTCTCTGGCGATTGAGAACTCCTTTCATTTTTTCAAATATTTTAATCGCGGTTCCTTTTTTCTTGACTGGAATTTTTTCTCTAGTCCGATTTTTTTTGAACATTTTTACCCTTACACCGGACGATGCTACGGTTTTCACTGAAATGAACTTGGTTTTTGTGCTTTTGGGGGTTATCGCCGCCCCCCTTATGCTCTTTGGATACCTGATGATGCATCACCAAAGGACGGCCAGGGATCTGAAAAAAAAGGACGAACAGATTGAAGCCCGTAATCAGGAACTCTTGGCGGTGAACCATTCTAAAGATCTTTTTTTCAGCATCATTGCCCATGATCTTCGGGGACCCATTGGGGGTGCCGCCCGATATGTGAGAAAAAATCTATTGGACAAACGGGATATTATACCCGAAAAGCGCTCTGAAATTGAAATTCTTGCGGGAACTTTGGATCGTACCCATGAATTTCTAGAAAAACTGTTATGGTGGGCCCGATCTTATCAAGAAGCCTGGAAACCTAACAAAGTAGAGCTAAACCTGGGAGAGGTGGTGCTGGAAGCCTTAAAAATGGTGGAACCGGAGGTGGAAGCCAAAGATCTAAAAATTATCTTAGATTCCCAATTACCCGTAAGCCTGATTTGGTTCGACCGGGAGTGCCTGAGGATGATCCTCCAAAATCTTCTTTCCAACGCCATTAAATTTAGTGATTTGGGTGCAGAGATATTAATTGATTGGAAAATTGATGGGAACGAAATGATCATTCGGATTACCGATTTCGGTGTGGGTCTGAGCCGAGAACAGATAAACAGACTATTTCGCATGGAAGATAAAATCACCTCTCGGGGTACGAGGGGGGAAAGTGGAAGCGGAATGGGACTCATACTTTCCCAGAATCTTACCAGTCGAAATGGGGGAAAATTGATCCTTGAAAGTCCAGGCCCAGGGGAAGGAACTACAGCTATACTTTCCCTGCCAATGCATGGATCAAGGCTTGATTGAGAGTTTGCGGATCGTAGGGTTTCTGTAAATAATACGACGGATGGGTTTTTTTGATTCTTTCTGAAACCTCAGTTTCCGGATAGGATGAGAGGTAAATGATGGGGGTGTTTTTGTAAAAACCACGGATTTGGTTAGCTGCTTCAATTCCGTCACGAAAACCAAAAAGTTTTATATCCATGACGATGGCATCGGGTTTATTCCTCACCACGGAGGATAAAATACTGTCCCCATCGCTGATGACATCCGCCACTTCAAAACCCAATTCCGTTAAATCTTCCTTGAGTTCCAACGCTAAAATCGGCTCATCTTCCACCACTAAAACCTTGACCACGGTTTCTCCCCCTTATCTCACTGACCACAATAGCGTTCCCTTTACTTCCCGTCAAGAATCCAACAGGTTCTGAAGAAACCGTGCTAGGGACTGAAAATTGGGGCGGTCACGGGGATTAAGATTTAAACAATCTTGAATCAGGGGTTCCAGTTTACCAGGTTTCAGGTTTGTAGTTCTCATCACTAATTCCTGGGCTAAGTAACCAAAGGCCCGAACCTCGAATTTTTCAAATATGTGTTCATTTCTCTCATAAAAAAAGGATGCTCCCCAATCTCCCAACCAAACCTGGGATGTTTGATCGAAAAGAATATTATGGGCATAAAAGTCCCCATGGCATATCTTTTTTTCTCCCAAGTACTTCTGCACCCGGGCCAGAGTCACTAAGATTCTGAGAAGACTATCCCAGGAAATTGTCCAATTTTCTGAATAACAGTCCCGGGTGATGGAATCCAAGGAGGGAGGATTTCCCAAAGGTTCAACCCCGGGAATATAGTCCATAATCAAGGAGAGTTCTGGGTATGGTGTCCAACCGCGAAAAGGTATGAGCCCCTCCGGGACTGTTAAACCTGATGAAGCTAACACCGCTACCATCAGCTCATCCTCGGGTTTTCCATCACTGGTCACTGCCTTGAAAACCTTCAAAGCCAACGTTTCCTGGGGAAACCTAGGGGAGCGTGCTAAATGGACAGTACCTGAAGCCCCGGTACCCAAGATTTCTCCCCGGATAAAATCTTCTCTTTTATAACACAGGGATTCAAGCGCTTCTTGAGCCTTAACCCCCAGGGGTTCGTTCTCACTACAAGGGTTACCCCCCAAAGAAACCCAAGCTAATTTGGGGAGGTTTAAAACCTGAGGAGGAAAAGTGACAAACTTATTGTTACTCAGGCGAACTAATTCCAATTGACTCAGCTGGGAAAAGGAAGCAGGAAGGGATTCCAACCTATTTCCTGACAAAGCCAGTTTTTTGACCCCTGAAACTACAAATCCAAAATTTTCCGGCAAGGATTCAATGAGATTATCTGTTAATATTAACCAATTAATATGGCGAGGGAGATAGTCCGTTTCAGGTATGGAGGTGATACTATTGGATTTAAGAGAAAGCATTTCCAAACGGGAAAGGTGAAAAATTTCCCCAGGCCATATTTTAAATTTATTCTTTGTAAGAAAAAGTCTTTTTAATTGAGAAAGCTTTTGAAGCTCCTGGGGTAGATTTTCCAGTTCATTTACGGACACATCCAGGATTTCCAGGTGGGTCAGCATTCCTATTTCTCCCGGGATAAATTTTAGCCCCATGCTGGAAAGATCAAGTTTGCCCGCTTTAGTTTCCCAAGCTTGGTTTATTTTATGTAAGGCATCGTGATGTCGCAAAAATCAAACTCCTGGCGCATGAATTTGAGAAAATTTATAGTTTATTGAAATAAAGGCGTCAACAATCTGGGGATCAAACTGCTGACCGGATTCTTTCTTAATGATATTTAGCGCTTGGTCATGGGTCCGGGGTTGATGATTGTACTTACGAGTTCCCCTTAAAGCTTCATAGGTGTCAACTAGGGAAATGATCCGGGCAGCAATGGGAATATTTTCCCCACTGAGGCCTTCAGGATATCCTCCCCCATCCCACCGTTCATGGTGATACAAACAGATCTCCCAAGGAATTTGCAAAAAACTACAGTAGGAAGAATACAGAGGATCCGCAGAAAACCCGTCCATAATCTTCTTTATATAATCGGCGCCAATTTGAGGATGCTGTTTGACTAAAATTTTCTCATCGGGAGTCAAGATATCATCTTTTTCCAGAATTGTACGGGGTATAGCCATCTTTCCGATATCATGGAGTACCGAGGTGTAAACGATATCTTTAATATATTCATCAGGGTCGTAGTTCAAAGGATGGATAAGACCAAGTCGTTTGCACTCCAAGGTAAGATGAGTGGTCAAAAATTCCATATTTTTCAAATGCTCAGAAGTTTCCCGACTATATTCCCCGATTAAGGAACAGGTTAAAGAGATCAACATACGTTTATGCATTTCAATGGTTTTTTTTGCATTTAAAAGTTGATAGTTTGAGGTGGTGAGGGAATTAATTAGACTATCCGTTTTTTGGAAATACTCCAATTCCACTGTGCTGGAAATATTTTCCATGTTCAAAAAATAGAGATATCTTCCACCGGGGTTCTCTCGGGCAATTTTTCCCGATATTTGAAAGTGCACGAAAGGAAAAAGACTTTCATCCTCGGAGGGTTCCTGATTTACAATAAAAGGAAATCGAAAACCGGGAATGGGAATTTCCGCTAACCTTGGATCCGGGGGTGGCATAAATTTTTCAAAAAGCATATCCAGGTAAAAGGATTTCAGAAAATCCTCTTGGCTTATTTCTATGAGTTCTAAAAAATCCCGGGGAATCTTAATAATATTTTTATACTCATCCAAAACCAGTTGGTACTTTTGATTTTGAATATGGTTTAAAAGGGCGGCTACTTTTTTGGTGGCATAACGCCTGAGAATGATGTAGGAACGTTTCACCACCTGATAATTGTACATCAAACGTCTGAAGGTATTTTTATTTCTTAGAGTTACTTTAACTAGGTAGTTATATCGTTTAATGAGGTTCAAATATTTTATTCTAATCTGATTATAGAGAATACTAGGATTTATACTCATCTAAAATAACCCTCTCCCATCGTTCACTAATTATAACATACGAAGAGCCATCTTACTTAAGTTCTTTCCACCGGGGGATAGGTATTTATCTAGGTAAAGAGAAGCTAGTTTGTTACAGACTGTTTTAGTTTTTACTTGGAGAGGTATAAAAAAAGCCGTCTGGGTTACCCCAGACGGCTTTCGTGATCAACCCCGGTTAGGGGTCAGCAATCGGATCAAAGAACCGACTTGAACACTGCGATGGACCAGGCTTTCACCGTATATCCACCAGAGAGAGTCCAAGCCGTAGCATCGGTCCAAATGTTGTTGTTGGATTCAGCCCAACCAGCAGTGTCGATGATTCGGATCCAACGTTTGCCCGTATCCGCATTAGGAGCAGTGAAGGTCACGTCTCCAGACCAGTTGTTCACGAACAACAGATAGTCTGAGTCGCTCTTGGTACTTCCGTCCATGTGGATTCGAACAGCCCGGTCTGCGGTCGCATTGAATGCACCACCATCATTCTTCGCAAAGTAGATGGGCATGGTGTAGTCGGCCTGGCGCAGAGCCACAGAACCTTTTCGGCGATTGATCAGGTTAGAAGTAAACACAAACAGGTTGTTCTTGTTGTCCGCAGTGTTGGTATCGGTACCCAGGTTGTTGTGGTAAGCCTGTGTGTATCCGGTAGCAACGGTATGGGGGGTGTTGGTCCCGATCATACCGTAGTTGTTCCAAGTAGCTACGCTGTCGACGTTGTAGGGGTTGTTGTTTCCGTTCTGGGTTCTTCCGAACTCATCTCCGTACACAATCATCGGGATACCACGGCTAAACATCTGCCAAGTCATCAAGCTCCGCAGTCTCTGGCGGCGAAGAGCTTGGTCTCCATTAGAATCCCAGCTGTCATTATCGCTGCTTCCACCATCGGAGGCTCCGAAGGGCCAAGCTCCACCGTTAATTTTTGTGTTGTAGCTCACTAGGTCGGTCAAAGTGAACCCGTCGTGGGCTACGATGAAGTTAACCGACTTGGAAGCTCCACCCTGGTCATTGAAGTTGTTGTAGTCACCGTAGAAAGCGTCAGCATAAGTCAGGCCGTTTCCACCAGACAGATCACCCTTGAAGAACCGGCGGGTTGCATCCCGGTAACGTCCATTCCATTCACCCCATTTGGAGGGGAATTGACCGACGTGGTATCCACCGATATCCCAGGCTTCTGCAATCATTTCCGCATTGTAAGTCGTGGACAAAGTTGCAATTTCAGTCAGAAGTTGCGCATTAGGATCGAAGGCGAAGTTCCAAGATTGCTTGCGGCCCAAGACAGGGGCCAAGTCAAAGCGGAAGCCGTCAACACCCATTTTTGTCATCCAGTAAACCAAACTGTCCTTAACGAACTGACGGGTATTTGGATGGTCAGTATTCATGTTGTTGCCGCAACCGGTGGATTCCCAGTAACTAGCTTTGTTTGTAGGAACCAGAGCGTAGTAGGCAGAATTGTCCAGACCACGGAAGCTGGTCATTTCAGCAGTATTGGCTTCACCCCAGGTTCCGCCTTCACCGGTATGGTTGTAGACCACATCCAGATACACTTCGATTCCAGCGGTGTGGAATGCTTTCACCATGGTTTTAAACTCGGATGTAGGTCCACCGTAGGCTTTGTTGTAGCTGTAGCGGCGATCAGGAGCAAAGTAGCCGTAGGTCATGTAACCCCAGAAGTTTCCAGCAGGGGTGGTGGCGGAGTTCAAATCGTTGGCGGTTTCATGAACTGGTAGGAGTTCAATGGTATTGATTCCCATGGCCTTTAAGTAAGGAGCCATTTTACCCGCAGCCAGATAAGTTCCCTTTTCTGCTGATGGGATGTTTGCCTGGCCCGAGAAGGCATTGGCTACACCATTTACGGCGATGCCAGAAAGTACTGTGGTCAAACTTGCCGTAGAAGTGTGCTGAGTCATACCACGAACATGGGCTTCGTAGATGATGGCGTCTTTCTGAGCGATCGCTGGTTTGGTTCCAAAGCTGGTTGTATCATAAACAGCCACGGATTTGGGAGCCCACATTCCAGTGTCATAGGTGCGCCGGGCAACTGTCTTGTAGAGGGCAGCACCGGTACCATACATACCCCCATCATGTCCAGCGGAGATCATGGCAGGGGTTTCCTTGTCATGGGTCATTTCCAAGGCATAGGGATCGTAGAGAACCTTATTGGGGTTAAAGCGGTTTCCAGCGGCGTCCACATCACTGATGAAGCCAGAACTGGAGTTTCCTCGTCTGAAAGCAGAATTGTAGGGCCAGTTGGGTCCCCAGGCACGGAAGGCATACAAGGTGTTCTTAGGAACCTTGACGGCGGCGCGCCACACGTTGTCGGTACCCTTTTTCATGTCGTAGTCAAAACGGGCAGTACTGCCAGTAGCATAGGGTACAGCCAAGAAGGTTGTAGCATTGTATTCGGAGTAAATTTCCAAAACCATTTTTGTAGCCGTGGCTGAATAAACTCCAATTCGAAGTGTCTGCAAAGGATAGGTTGTAGTAGGTGCAGCTACCCAGGAAATTCCCCTTACCCAAGTGGAAGTTGCCCAGGTTGTTTCACCTACCGGGGCGAATACGAGTCCAGAGTTATTAGTAGGATGGCTAACTCCTAATACAGCACCTGCGGTAATGGCACGATCACCGCTGAGATCCTCCCCTGTTGAGATATCAGACACGGTCTGATCCGTATCAATGTCTGTGAAAGTCAACGGACTTTGACAGGCCGTAAGAACCAGTATAAAAATCACCAATAAAGTTTTACGCATCGTAAAATCTCCTCTATGTGCTAACAGTATACTCCTTTTTTTCAGCCGTAAAGTGTTATTTTTGCAAAAAAACAAGTATTTTCTCCACTTTTTTCCAAAATATCTCCATTTTGATAGGGTAAACGTTTGCCAAAATTCCAAATTCTGGAAATTCTGGAAAGCCCATTCCCCCCAGGGCCTACCCCGACTTGGACGATCGCTTTCCTTTTTCCTTGCCTTCAGGAGGTTTGTGAAATAAAAAAAGGGGAATCCAGGAAGAAATAAGTTCCCTGGTTCCCCTTCAATAAAAATTCTTTAGTTTTGACTTATTCTAAAGTAAACCCTAGAGTCAGTGCCAAGGTTCCCAGATTATTCCAGGTATAGGCTCCGGAACTGGTGGTGCTGGAGACGTAAGTATAAGCATTGGTACCCTCAGCCCCTCCCCCAATTGATCTTAAAGCCAGGAAGGCTGTAGATCCGGGTAAAAACCTGGTCTTGGCTGAAACTCCCCCATCCCAGATCCACCCTTTAAAAGGCTTCCCCGAACCATTAAAAAAGGCGCTGGAGGCGTAAAAACCATCGATTTCAAAATCGAGGCCAAAAAGCGGGTGAAACCAATGGGCGGCCCGGGCTTTCAATATGGGTACAGGTCCAATATTCTGCTGAACAGCCCGGTCTACCCCGTTACCTGAGGTGAACACGATGGAAGCATTGCGGATCTGCAAGCTTACCCCCAACCCCAGTATCGTATGGGGAGAATCGGCAAAGTCATAAAGATAACTTCCCCTCCAAAAGTCAAACCCATAGGTGATGTCCAAGGGGGTTCCGGAGGTGAAGGTAGCATCATCTATCTTCACAGCGCTTCCCCCGTTGGAGCCATTTCTATCCGCCACCGTGCGGGTTGTGAGGGTCAAAGGTTGGTACACAAAGGAAAGGATGTGCCGGGAGTCCAAAACAGCCTCCAAGGTAAACCTCTGATAGGGGAAAAGGGTGTCTTGTCCCCCCTGGGTCAAAAAATTAAACCTCGTACCATCGGTTCCCGACTGATAATCATGGAAAAGAACCGCAATAAAGCCTAGTTCATACCGGGGATGGATTTTTATAAATGCGTCCTCCAGGGAGGAGGGAACACGGGGACTCGGACTGCCCAAGGAATCCTGATCCCCAACCTGGGCCTGAAGGGGAAAAATGGTTACAAGAGCTATGATGTACAACATCAAGCCCCGGGGAAATTTTTGAAATAGATACATGGTATCTCCTTCTTTAGAAATCGTGGCGTATCTCCACGAGGACGGCACCTAATAACGATCTTAATAAAAGACCGCCCTTATTTTACTGCCCAGTCTCCATGGTCAAGGTTTTCCCAGAGGCTATAACCAGGCGCAGTCCTTCCAGCCCTGGGAGGGAGTCGGTGGTTTTATACAATAGGGATTCCAAATCCGAGACGAGCCCAATGTAATAAACCTCATACCGGTACTCACTGGGACTGGAGGAGAGCACTTTGATCTGCTTCACATTTTCCTTCAATTTATCCAGAAAACGGCTCATAAGCCGGGAATCGGTGGTATTTTGAATGATCAAATCGTAGCGCATTCCCCGGACCAAGGCTTTTTGCATCTGCTCTTTGGACTGAATGACAGCTTGGGTCATGGCCTTTTCCACCACATTCAGAACTAGGGAATTTAGATTCTGAGCCCCCGTTTTTTCTGCCGTAGCCAGAATATTCACGGGAAAGGAACCTAAAAGTTGTCCTGAAGAGGAGTCAAATATTTCCGTGGTGAGAATGGCGATGGTTTGGGCCTCCGGGGTGGTCTCAGCGCTATTGGTGGTGGAAGCCGGGGCGCCCTCGAGGAGGTCTATCTGAGCGTATACATCCGCGTTCAAGGATTGGGCAATGTACTGAATATAATTGACGCCAGAGCCGCTTCTGGATTCTTCAAAGACCTTCAATTGGGTGGCCTTCGCTTTTTCCACCCGATCAATATCAAAGACAGTGATCCCCGATTTGGTCAGGACCATATTGGCTTGATTCACCGCTGATTTCAAAATTGTGGGACTGGAAGTGGATTTTTCGTTGTAATAAACTAAAAAGGACAGGGTATCCAGATACTTGAGAATGGTGTTCTTTTCAGACTCTGTTACTTCTCCCCAATCGGCAGTTTGAGTGCCATTGGTCATTCCGCCTCCCAGGGTTGAACCGCTTTCCCTGGTGCCTTGGGGGTTATTCTCCGCCATAGACATCCCACTGTCCTGGAGTTTAAATCCCTGGTTTTCCAAAAGGCTGCGCAGTTTGTCCCAATCCACCGTTCTGTTCACCGTCACTTCCACCTGTTCCCGAAGCTTTTGTGTCACGTCCTTTTGGTCGCTTAAACTTTTGGTATAGTCTTTAAAGGAGGTGACTTCCCATAGTTGTCGTAGCTGTTGTGAAACGGCTCCCCCTTGAGGGCCTAAAAGCCGGAGCATGGCGATTCTCAACACGTCTTTTTCAGCAATTTCCAAGGCTTTTCCAGGATCTCTGTCCCGCCCTAAACCCATAACCACATTAGGAAGGGTTTGTGGGGCATTATCCCTGGGAATACTATTGAGATTTTCCCCAGGATTTGCCGACCCCAATCTGTTTTCCCGGAGAAATTGAGTGATTTTTGGCCAATCGGGCCTGACTCGTACTTCGACCTCGAAACGATTGTTAGACCTTCGAACATTAAAAGCCCCCTCCCCCCCTTCCAATCGACCAAATTCTTCCAATCGCACCCGTTCCAGGGCTCTTCTAAATCCGGGGGAATTCGGATTGAATTCCCGGCCTAATAGAATTCTAAATCCTTCAAGAATGGCGTTGTTTACGGCCAATTTCTTTACGTTCTGTTCATTGGGTCCCATGTCCCGGCCCACAAGGATTTCCGGTAAGTTCCCCGGTCTGGGTTCAGGTCGAGGGGCTATTCCCGCCTGCCCCACGAGTCCAGAAGTCGTTAATAGCAAAATTCCCAGTGCAAAATAATTTTTCATCTATGGCTCCCCAAAAAGATTATAACCAGTCTATTTTTAAAAACAAGGATGATTTTTCCAGAGTTTTCCCCACACCATTCAAAAACAACCTAACAGGTGTGGATATAAAGGGGGCTTGAGGATTTATAAACCCCACCGTACTTGTGTAGTTTTAGATAGTAAACCTCATTTTCAACCGATCATAAAAGAAGTAGAAGAACCTAGCCCCATTAAACCCCTGCTAAATTTTCGGAGTACTTATAATGATTAGAATTTTGCCCTTCTTATTCATAGTTTTCATCCCCTTAGTGTGTTTTACCCAAGATCCACCGCTCCCCACCATTCCCCCGGTGGTCTATCCAAGTTTACTCCAGGATCAGATGATCGTGGCTTACTACGGAAGTCCCAAGTCTAAAAAAATGGGAATTTTAGGCGAACAATCCTTGGAAGAAACGGGAAGGTTACTGAAAATACAAGCCTCTGAGTGGGACGGACTCAACGGAGAACAGAAAGTTCTTCCTGCCCTGCATTTGATCTATGCCACCATCTGGCCCGATGGTAATTTGGGAATCCTTCCAGACTCCACCGTTCAGGCCTATGTGGAATACGCGGCGAAAAATTCCATGATCGTGGTACTGGATCATCAATTGGGAAAATATGCCCCCGTGGAAGCCGTCCGTTCCATGTTAAAATGGCTAAAGTATCCCCAGGTTCACTTAGCGGTGGATCCCGAATGGAAGACAGAAAACCCGGGGTTGGAAATTGGTACGGTCAAAGCCTCGGATATCAATGATATTCAAAAGCTCATGCAGGACTTTCTGATCCAGGAAAATATCATGCAGAAGAAAATCCTGATCGTCCATCAGTTCCATTATAAAATGATATCCGACCGGGACCAGGTCCGCAGCGATTTTGAAAGGATTGATCTGATTCACCATATTGATGGGTTCGGGGCACCGGGATTGAAAAAAACCATTTATGCAGCCATGTCCCGAACACCCAACCTGCCCATCAAAGGTTTTAAACTGTTTTTACCCAAATCGTGGAAAATCGCCGGATTTGATATTCCCATGCTGACCCCGACTCAGGTTTTAGGATTGACCCCCAAACCGGTGTATATCAGTTACCAATAGGAGAACACCGTGGAAAAACCATTATTTAAGGTCAATCGTTTTACATTCTATTTCTGCAACTTCAGTATCATTGCTTCTGTCGTTGTGATGATTTTATCTTCTTTATTAGCCCTAGTTTCACTTTTTATGGATTTACCCACCATGAATGGCTTTCTTCTGTCAATTAAATTCCAATTGGGTACACCTGAGAGTATGGGGCTTCAATTCAAAGCTCTGGGGGATGTGAGACTATTCCTTGTTCTCTTTGCCCTGGTAATAGATCTGGTTTCTGTCGGGATTTTTTATATATTTTCTCACCTCAAGAATCTTCTGAATAATATTTCAGCCGGGTTACCCTTCACGATTGATAATGCGGGAGACCTGAATCAAATCGGTAATATTTTTCTGGTCGGTGGGCTATCCACTCCGATTTTATCAGGAATTTTATCCTACACTGCAAGTCTGATGCAACCAACAATTTCGTACAATTTGGAACTATTACCGGACCTTGTTCTACTTTTTTCTGGTTTCCTGATTCGGCTTTTAGCAAAAATATTCGCCTTTGGTTCCCAACTCCGCGAACTTTCGGAAAAATCCTCAAGGTAAGGCTGTTAAAGTTACCCGGACCTTGGGTGAGGAGTATCCCCAGTTATCCTTGAAGCTCACATCCACCCAGGAACCGCTTCGCAGAGGGATCGTGGCTGACAGATTAAAGATTCTAAAAGGTGATGTGGGAGGCGTTACGTCCAGGGTTGCGTTTAAGGGGGCTGAGGTCTCGGTTCCATCTTCCCAATTCAAATAAAATTTATCAAATTCCGCCCAGGTTCCCGGGGTGGACTTGGCATAGAGAGCCAATCCTGTGGGTAATCCTTGGCCTGTAATATTCACAGTTGAATCTCCAGGGGTATAGAACAAGACTGTTGTAGTCAAGGTCAACTCGGATTTTCGAAGCTTACCCGAGTCCTGGACGGAGGGCTCCTGCCACAGGACCACCTCGCAGGACAGGAGCACCAGGGCAAATAAACAGATATTAATTAATTTCATCCCAATTCCCTTTTTATCTTGTTAGAATTTTGCCGCATCGCCGAAATATTGAAATACAAAGGACCACTTTCCCGGGGTTTGGAGCAGGGGATCGTCGGAAATCTTATTGTAACCCAAGGCTACGGTCCAACTCATGGCCTGGGATTCATAACCCATGATCATCTTCCCCACATCCACGCCCGCTTCCCATCCGAAAGCATAACGAGCTTGCCAGTGCAATCCTAAAAAGAGGGGGAGCGGATTATCCATTCCCAAAGGCAAGGGAAGGGTGAGTTCCGCTTTCCCCAACCAGTCCAGGGGATCTTTAAAGGCCATCTGAAACAATTCGGGGCTAAATCCACTGGCCTGGAGTGTATCCCTGAAAGCCCTATGCCGGGCCTCGGCTTTGAACCAAGGGGGCAATTCCAGGAGAAATCCGGCTTGAAGAGCCTCAGCCCAGGAATTAGCCCCATCCACGCCCCGTCGAATCTCCGCCACCGGGCCCACGTTCACCAGGCCTTTGACCTTGATCAGGAGATCCAAGTAAAGGTTTTTCATTGGGTTATCCACGGATTCGAAAATGTAGAAAAGTTTGGATTTAAGAATTTCCGTATCCACGTAGTACTGGAGAAAAAAGTTCAGGGCTAATTTTTTGGAGGGATAGCGGAGGTAGTCGGCGTACTGGGGATAGATGCTGAATATTTTCTGATCCAGGCTTTGACCTGAAAAGGCCACACTCACCCCCGGTTGAAGGGTAAGAAATCCGAGAAAATTTCTTAAATCATAAGCAATGGTCATCCGGGCGACAGTGGCGTTGGAATAGTCCCCATCGTAGGATACAAACAAGGGAGGAACTTTGTGGGTAAGCCAACTGGCTCCGTAAATAATATTTTCCACGTCCATCATCCCGAAGAAATTCCAATAGTCCTCGGTGTTGAGAAAAACCAGCCCCCAACCGTCGGTATTCTGAATAAAAGCCTTATTCCAGTATCGGACAAAGGTGGATTCCTCGTCCCTAAAGACGTTAAAGACGGTTTCAGCTGGGAGAATTTGAAGACCTGTTATAAATAAAACCAGGGTTAGTATTTTTTTCATCACAACCTCGGTTACATTTTCCATGAAATCATCATATTTGTCCAATTGTTTTTAGCTCTTGGCGATTTAATGATAATATAAAAGCCATGAGTAGAAAAATTTATCTGCCTATCCTTGTGGCCGGAGTGGCTGTGGTTTTTGCCTTAGTCTGCCTAGGTGTGGTGATTTCGAATTCCCGGGATTCTTGGATACGGCGAAAACTCAAAATTGGGGCTCTGTTACTAAGTTTGACCGGATCGGCCACCGGTTGTGGGCCCTCACCGATTGTTTGCTATTTACCTTCCCCCTATTTTAGGGACGAAGTTTTAATAGGTACGGCAACCTATGGGGATGATGGGGTCTATTCTCTGACCGTTTCACCCGGTGCGGGTTTTACCATTGCGGCAATTTTGTACGGTCGCCTTGGGAATGCCTATTCCTTTGTGCTGGTGGACGGTGGCGACCAAATTGTACAATCTGGGGATTTGGGGGCTGAGGACGGAGATTTTGATGAGGAGAACGAGTCCTTAAATGTATTCATTAATCCAGACCTATCTCCAGGTGTTTATACTCTTCAATTTTATGCCCAACCAATTTCCCTGGTGACGGATCTCTCCCAATTTTTGATGAACCCATATCGAATTACCGTGGCTCCCTAGGCGGTGGAAAATTGAAGTTGAAACTTTCCTCCCTGGTTTTTGAAGCCACTTCTAATTGCAACCTTACCTGTCTCTATTGCTATAATGTTTGGCATCCCAATCCTGAGCTAAAATTGAACCCGCAAGGCTTCAACCAGGCCATGAGATCCCTAAAAAAGCTCTATTCCCAAGCTGACATCGGCCACATTACTTTCACCGGGGGTGAACCTTTCCTGACCCAAAGATACAGCGAGCTAGTCCTGTACTGCCGGATGCGAAAATCCTCGGTAAGTTTTATTACCAATGGAACGAAGGCCGCCAAGGAGGATTATCTATCCTTGATAGAACTGGGAGTGGATCGGTTCCAGTTGCCCTATCATTCGTGGAATCCCGAGGTGCACGGAGAAATGACCGGATCATCCGACGCCTGGTACCGGGTGGTGGAATCCCTTGCCCTGCTCCAAAACCTGGGACATAATCCCACCGTGACTGTGGTGATCACTAAACTAAATACCTTGGATCTGAGGAAAACCCTGGAATCTATAAAAAATTTGGGGATCACCCAGATTATGCTGGCCCGGTTCAACATCGGAGGCCGGGGAATAGAAAACTCAAAAAAACTCACCCCCACGAAAGGGGAATTTAAAGAGGCTTTTGCGGCCGCCCAGAGCTTTGCCCAGAACAATCCAAAAATCTCCCTGCAATCCAACGTGTGTATTCCCCGGTGCTTGATCGAACCCCGGGATTACCCCCTACTCCGGATGGTCACCTGTGATCCCGAGGCCAAAGGAAAACCTCTGACCATGGATTTCGCCGGAAACATCCGATCATGCAACCACTCTCCCCAGGTCTTGGGCAGCGTTTTCGATTCACCTTTGGAAAGGATCGTCCAATCCCAGGGCGTCAAAGAATGGGGAGACACTAAGCCGGAGTACTGTGAAGATTGCTCGAAATGGACTGAGTGTTTTGGCGGATGCCGGGCTGCTTCTCAGCAAATGGGCCTGGGACTGAACCACCCTGATCCGATCTTGAACTTTTTTTCCGCCCCAGGGGTGCGGCGGGCGCCGTAGGCGGTCCGAAGGACGGGAGCGAACAGCGTACCCTAAAGCCGACCCGGTGCCGCCCGGCGGCAGGGGCCCAAAAATATGGGAAGTTGGGGCAAGGTCATAAAGGTAACCGGACTTTGATCCAGAGATTGTCCCAATTTGGTATATTTCACTGGGTTTGTGTATCACTTCCCCATTTAAAAGTGGTCATGATGGCATCTGCTGGACAGCTTCCGATGCAGGTTTGGCAGAGAATGCATTCTGACGAGTGGACCCTTCGGTTTTTTCTGGAATAATCCAGGAGGTGAATCTCCATGGGACAGACCTGCTCACATTTTTTACAGTCCAGACATTTGGCGGCATCAATTTCAATTTTGAGCAGGGAAAACCGGCTACCCACCTTTTGGAGCACGGGAATGGGACAAAGATATTTACAAAAAGCCCGATTGTCCTTGAACAGAAACGCCAGCGCAAAACCGAACAAGGTATAGATCAGATTTCCCACCGCCAAAAGAGAAAGGAAGAAATATACCTAGCGAAGGCAGGTGAGATTCTTGTTCTGGGGGTCCTTGGGGATTTTCCTAGGGAAGCTGTAGGGTGGCACGGTTTAGTGTAACGTTCATTTCTATTTTTTCCTAAAGTGTTATTAAGGTGTTTTAAGGTAGT
>CAZUXL010000005.1:3631-49156 GCA_964624355.1 uncultured Spirochaetales bacterium | reverse complement strand
TTTTGAACCGTCTCATGGATTTTTGGGCTTACCTCACCTCTTCCGGGGCCGGGGGGTTTCGGCTATTGAACCCTGAATATTACTTGGAATCCATTCCCCTGAGTCTCAACCCTTGGGAATTGGGCATCACCGCCCTGGGTTCCCTGATCGTCTCCACTTTGGCAGCCTATTTGCCTGCTAGAAAGGCCAAGGGCCTGCGCCCCGTGGCTATATTAAGAAAATACTAAGGATGGAACCCCATGGAAGACTTTGAAACGTTTTTAAGCCGGAAATACCGCCAGAATAAAAAATGGGCCGGGGAAGAAAGAATCAGTGCCTACCGGATCTATGAAAAAGAGATTCCTGAGTATCCCTTTGTAATTGATGTATACGATAAGAGCCTTCACATCTCCGAAGTGGTAAAGTCCGAGCCCAAGACCGAAGAATGGCTGGAGGAATTTACCCAACTTCTCATGAAAATTACCGGGGTGGAAAAAGAGCGGATATTCATCAAATCCCGACTCCGCCAGGCTGGAAAATCCCAGTACGAGAGACAGGACGAAGCGGGTGAAACCCAGGTGATCCAGGAAGGCGGCTTGAAGTTCCTGGTAAATTTAAGGGATTATCTGGATACGGGACTTTTTTTGGATCACCGAATCAGCCGGGAATTGATTAAGAGCAAAAGCGAAGGGGTAAAATTCCTGAATCTTTTTTGTTATACCGGTAGTTTCACGGTTTATGCCGCCGCTGGGGGGGCCTTTGAAACCACCTCTGTGGATCTATCAGGGCCTTATTTGGAATGGGCGGAAAATAATCTCAAACTGAACAAACTCCATGAGCGGGGGACCCATAAATTCATCAAAAAGGATGTGATGGAGTTCCTTCGGAATGAGTCCAAACTCTACGATCTCATTGTCCTGGATCCCCCCACCTTTTCCAATTCAAAAAACATGACCGAGACCTTGGATATCCAAAGGGATCACATGTGGCTTATCGACCGGTGCATGAAGCTCCTGAGTCCTGAAGGAGTTCTGTTTTTCTCCAACAACTTTCAAAAGTTCAAAATGGACCTGGCTTTGACCACCCGCCACCGGATTTTAGACGTGACCGAGCAGACCATCCCCCAGGATTTCAAAAAAAATTGCCATCAGGCCTTTTTGATTATGAAAGGGGACGCCAAAAAAGATAAGCCCAAATTGGATCGCCCGAAGAGGGGAGGCCGGTATTGAAATTAGAAAATTCCCAGCCGCCTGAGGATGAGGTGAAAACCTGTCCACGGTGTGGGTTTATCTGGAAAAATTTTAAACAAACCCGGGAATTGGGTTGTCCCCAGTGCTACGAAACCTTCCATCAAGAAGTACAACATTGGCTGACGAAAAAAGGTTATGGCTACGAGTATACCGGCCCCGGCACCCGAAAGGACGCGGAAGCTGCAAGTCGGGATGAGCGGAAAAATGAACTGGAAAGCGCCCTAGCCTGGTCCCTGCGGCAAGAACTCTACGAAGAGGCAGCCAGGATCCGGGATCAGCTGCGAAGTCTTCAGGAGGGCAAATGAGCTGGATCGATCAAGACGCCGGCGAGGTGGTCCTCAGTACCCGAATACGGGTCTCTCGCAATTTGAAAGATGAGAAATTTGGACCTTTGAGTGCCGAAACCCTGGAAAATATGAAAGAACGCCTGAAGGTCCGGAAAGGAAATTGGAGCACTTGGGAACTTCGCCGACCCGGGGATCTGGAGAGTCTGGAAAAACAAATTCTCTCAGAGCGAGGTCAGTTGGAGCCGGAATTTGCCCTGCAAAGTAAGGGATACTTGGCCGTGAGTCCTGCGGGGGATCAAACCCTGAGTCTGGGGGATGGGGATCACCTTCGCCTGGGGATAATTTCCGGGGGGGAGGCCTTGGAAAATTCTTACCAAGGTATTTTTGAACCCCTGTGCACTTTGGAAGAACTCTTTCCCCCGGCCTTTGATCGGGAGTTGGGGTATTTAAGGGCGGACCCCCGCCAGTGCGGCACTGGGATGAAACCCTCGGTTTTGGTACATCTTCCGGCGAGCGAACTGGGGGGGATGATCACAGAAGTCTTCAAACAGGCGGAATCCCAGGGGTACAGCGTTCGAGGGCTCTGGGATTCGGAAGAAGAGGGACCGGCTCTCTATCAGATATCCCCCTATTTTTCCACCGGAAGCAGCGAAGAGGGATCCTTGGGACAGCTTACCTATTTTACAGAAAAAATTATTTCCTGGGAGACGAAGGCGCGGGAACTCCTTATGGATCAACAATCCACCCGAGTGGCAGACTTATGTGGCCGGGCTTATGGTATACTCCTTCATTGCTCCCGATTGGGAATAACCGAGGCTTTGACCCTCATTTCCCGTTTGCGTTTAGGTATAATTGTGGGTATTATTAAGAGTGTACCCCTTCAAAGTCTGACTTCCCTTTGGTACACCATACAAAAGGGACATTTAAGGTCGGGCTTCCCTGAAGACGGTGCAACGGAAGAAGATATTTTAAGAGCCCGATTGGTGAAAAACCGATTAATGGGCCAGTGAGGAAGCCATGTTTAAGGGATTGACCCAGAGAGCCCAGAGAATATTAACCGTGATTGCCCAGGAAGAGGCCAAGAGATTCTATGCGGATCAGCTTCTTCCTGAACACATCGTATTGGCTTTGATGAAGGATGGAGAGGGCATAGCCGTGAAGGCCTTGCGGTCCATGAATATCGACCCGGATCAGATTTTGTCGGAGATTGAAAAATCCATGCCGAAAAAGCAGGGGGGATTGATCATCGGCGATGTGCCCCATTCCAAGCGGGGCAAGAAAATTTTGGAGGATTCGGCCAACGAAGCCAGAGCCTTGGGCCACGAATACATTGGGACCGAACACCTTCTCTTGGCCTGTGTGGCGGAAGCCGGTTCCTTGGTTTCCAACTTCCTTTTGGCTGCGGGGGTTTCCATTGATCACCTGAGAGAAACCATCGCTGAATTATCCGGGGGAGGGTCCGTTGGTACCCGCCTACCCGGTGATAGAAATGAAACCGATAGAAATTGGAAGCGGCCGTCCCTCCCTGTGAAACGTTCCACTCCCACTTTGGACGAATTCAGCCGGGATCTCACCGCCATGGCCGTGAAAAAGACCTTGGACCCGGTGGTAGGCCGAAGTAAAGAAATAGGACGGGTGATTCAAATCCTGGCCAGGCGCACAAAAAACAACCCCGTCCTCATCGGGGAACCCGGGGTAGGGAAGACCGCCATCGTGGAAGGGCTGGCTCAAAAAATTATCTCCGGGGAAGCCCCGGATATTTTAGCCGGTAAAAGAGTTCTCACCCTGGATTTGGCCGCCTTGATCGCTGGAACGAAGTATCGGGGTGAATTCGAGGAGCGGCTGAAAAGGGTGATGAAAGAAATTACCACCGCGGGGGACGTGATTCTTTTTATCGATGAACTCCACACCATCATCGGAGCCGGCGGCGCCGAGGGGGCCATTGATGCCTCCAATATTCTAAAACCGGCCTTGAGTCGGGGCGAAATCCAGTGCATCGGCGCCACCACCTTAAATGAATATAAGAAATACATTGAAAAAGACGCCGCCTTAGAAAGACGGTTCCAACCGGTGATGGTGAACGAACCCACGGTGGATGAGACGGTGGAAATCCTGGAAGGATTGTCCGAGCGGTACGGCAGTTTTCACAACGTGGAATATACCCCCGGAGCTCTTGAAGCCGCAGCCCATCTTTCCAGCCGATACATGACCGACCGCTACCTTCCGGATAAAGCCATAGATCTGATGGATGAGGCTGGGAGCCGTCGGAAAATTGCCCAGTACAGTCTCCCCAAGGAGATATTGGAACTGGAAGCCCGGGTGGAATTTTTAACCCGGGAAAAGACTGAATTGGTGAACCATCAGGATTATGAAAAAGCCGCCGCCATCCGAGACGACGTACGAAAGATAAAAACACAAATTGAGGACACCCGCGGCCGCTGGGAATCCAATTTGAAGCAAACGCGGAATACTGTGGATGCGGTGGATATCCAGAATATTCTGGCGGAGATCACGGGGATTCCCATGTCCACTTTGGTTCAAACCGAGGCGGAAAAACTTTTAAATGTGGAAAAAATTCTTCACAAGGCCGTAATTGGTCAAGATGAAGCGGTGAAGGCCATCGGAAGCGCCATTCGCAGGTCCCGTATCGGACTTCAATCTCCCAAAAGGCCCCTGGGATCCTTTATTTTCTTAGGACCTACCGGAGTGGGAAAGACTCTTCTGGCCAAAACTTTGGCCGAGTACCTTTTTGGAAATCCAGAAGCCCTCATTCGGATCGACATGTCGGATTTTATGGAAAAGCACAATGTGAGCCGTCTAGTCGGAGCCCCTCCGGGGTACGTGGGTTATGAAGAGGGGGGACTCTTAACCGAGAAAGTCCGCCGCAGACCCTATTCCGTCATTCTATTAGATGAAATTGAAAAAGCCCACCCGGATGTATTCAACCTTCTGCTCCAAATCCTGGAAGAAGGGGAGCTGGCGGATAATCTGGGGCATAAAGTGAGTTTCCGAAATACCATCCTCATCATGACCTCTAACGCTGGAGCAAGGCAAATCACCCAGACAGGAAGTTTAGGCTTCCAATCGGAAAACCGGTCCATGAATTATTCAGAGATCAAAAGTTCGGCTTTGAATGAACTGAAAAGGCTCTTCCGTCCGGAGTTCCTGAACCGGGTGGATGAAACCGTGGTTTTCCACGCCCTGGGAAAACCCCATTTGGAAGAGATCTTCGATCTGATGTTTGGGGAAATTCAAGAAAGACTCCTGGACAAAAACATGAGGATCGAAGTCCGACCCGCAGCACGGGCTCACTTACTGGAAAAGGGCTACGATGTGGTCTACGGCGCCAGGCCTTTGCGCCGTCTTCTCCAACGGGAAGTGGAAGATTCCTTGGCCACGGAAATTTTAAAAAATAATTTTCAATCCGGGGATACGGTGGTGGTGGATTTGAAGAATGAAAAATTGACCTTTAGGGTGAAGCAGAAAAAACTTCCCGTTCCCAAAGTGAATGCGGGAGCTGTTTAAGTACACCTTCCTGATAACCAGTTTTCTTTTTCTGAGTTCCTTCCTCGGGGCTCAGGACAGGGATCAGAGTTTCAGGGAGGCCCAGGACGCCTTTGATCAAGGGCGATTCACCCTGGCGGCTAAACTTTTTACCGAATATTCTCTCAGATACCCTGTGGATTCCCGGGCTGATGACGGTATTTTTATGGGAGCTGTGGCCCATGTCCAATCTCAGGATTACCCAAAGGCCATGGATGCCCTAGTACGTCTGGAACGGCTTTTTCCCGAGAGCCCTTATGAATCAAAACTATCCTACTGGAAAGGCCGATGTGAATTCGCCCTGGAGAACTGGGAAGAATCCAGCCGCTTTTTTGAACTCCAAACCCAGAAAAAAAATGAAGGCACCCTGGAATCCCAAAGTTGGTATTATTGGGGGACCAGTCTCTATAAGCTTGGGAAAAAAGCTGAAGCCTACAGAGTATGGAAGGCCGTTCCCATCCAGGATCTCTGGTCCCAGCGTTCCCTAATGCAAGCGGGCATTCTGGAGTTGGAATTGGGAAAGGCTGCGGAGTGTGTGGCAATTTTATCCCCCCTGACCCAAAATTTTTTAGAACCGGAAATTCAACACGGGGCTTTGTATTATCTGATTGAGGCTTTTTCAGCTTTAAAGGATTATTCCTCACTTTTAAGCGGAAGTGAAAAATTCTTGGAAGCCTTTCCCCAGGATTCTGAAGAACCCAGGGTTAGGTATTTTAGAGCCCAGGCCTTTGAAGCCTTGGGAAACTTATCCCAAGCAGAGGGGGAGTACCACCTGGCTTCCTTATCAAAAAATCCTTCTCAAGTGAATCAAGCCCGGTTTTCCCTGGGGAGCCTGTATTCCCGACAGGGGAAATACCAGGAGAGTTTGGAATTGTGGACCACTGTATCCAGTTCTGGACTGAGTGATACCCAAATCCAAATGATCCAGTCCAATGCCGGATTAGCAGCCTATAAATTGGGAAAATGGTCCTTGGCGGCCTCTTGGTACGATAAATGTTCCCGGGGGTCTGACCCTCAAATCGCCTCTGAAGCCCTGCTTTCCCTGGCCTCAGCACAATTTATGGATAAAAAACCTGGTGAGTCGGCCAAAAATTTGGAAACCTATTTAATTACCTATCCCCAAGGGGTAAAAAGATGGGATTGTGGAGATCTGCTTTTAAGGTACTATTCCCAGACCGGTGATTCCATAAAGGCTGAAAAAATACTGGATCTCTTGATTGGTGAATTCCCCCAACATCCTTCCAAAACCGCCTACTTTCTGGAGCGTTCCCGTCTGCGTACCTTGCGTAAAGACTTTACCGGGGCTTTGACGGATGCCCAAGGGGTGATGGATTCCAATCCCCCTAAGGACGTGCTGGGAGAGGCTTTGTACCAGGCTGCATTTATTTACAGCGAGCGAAAGGAACCCCTGAGGGGAGAAAAATACCTCTTTCGGATCCTGTCGGAATTCCCCCGGGGAGAACTTTATGACCGGACGCTTCTAGCCCGGGGTTTGGCTTTTTATAATGGGGGGCGATGGGATGAGGCCGAAGGAAGTTGGAATAGACTTCTGAGAGAATCTCCGGGTTCCGACCACAAAGCCTCGGTTCTACAAAACCTAGGTCTGCTGAAGGATAAACAGGGGAAATTCCAGGAATCCCTGGGTTTTTATTACGAAGCTGCGGGATTATTACAAGGGGACTCCCAAGCCCAGGCCCTTTTTCATGCAGCTATCCAAGCCGGTAAGTTCGACTCCCCTCGGGCCCTGGTTCTTTGGAAAGAAGCAGCCGACAAGCATCCCTTATCCTCCCTCATTCCGCAAATCCGTTTCCAAGAAGGTCTGGTGCTCGCTTCCCTGGGGAATTACCCAGAGGCGCAGAAATCTTGGGATCTGGGTTTGATAGGGGCTAGTAACCAGCTTTGGCAGGAAATTGCGACCCAGAAGGTCATGACTTTTATTAAAAATGGCGAAGATCCCACCAGCCTACTCAAAATTTGGGAAAAGCGGATTCCAGAATCCCCCGGAATCTTGGATGGGTACTTATTGTGGAGTGATCGTCTGATAAAAGACGGAAAGTGGAGTGAATCTTCCCGTGTGGGGCGCCAATTGGATGCTCTTGGACCCCAGTCTCCCCAGTTGGAGTCCTTTTTTACCCGGGAAGCCTTGGCTTGGTACGAGGAAAAACCTGAAGAAGGGCGAAAAAAATTCATAAGTTATTTCACCCGGTTTAACTCATCCTCCGGAGCACCTGGGGCTGCCCGGTCTCTGGGGGCGCTTTTGATTCAGAAAAACTTGCCGGAGGAATTGACCTGGTGGTTGGAAAATATCGGTTCCTATACTCCCCTTGGGACGGTGAAAACCGAGTTACTTCTCACCCAGGCCCGGGTGGTTTTGGATAGGGACTGGGAAGGCGGTTTGGGAATTCTCAAGGAAATCCAGAGGGGGAATTCCTCCGCTTCCCAAAAAGTGGAATCCCTGGTCATCGGTGCCGAGGCTGGTTTAAGAAATCAAAAGTACAAAGAGGTCAGAAACTTTGTTCAAGCCATACCCCGGTCGGCTGATATTTTTCAAAGGGGCAGGGCTTTATTGGCCTCTGCCATGGCTTCCCAACGTCTAGGTGAGGGACTCAAAGCCCTGACTGATTTAGCAAAGGAGAAGCAGTACCCTCCCGAAATTCGTGCTCAGGCGCTTTATGAGGCCTACGTGGGCTTGGTAGATAAATCATCGGCACAGGGAAGGGAACTGCTGGCACTGCTTCTGGGAGAATTCCCCGATAGTTCCTGGTCAACCCTTATCAAAACCTTGAAAAAATAGATTTATTGTCAGGTGTGCCTTCCGTTAGGCATTAAGTTCTCAAGAATATTGAAAAAAGGGGCTCATTCGACCGGGCTGGGCACCGGATTTTCCATCCAATATCCGCGATTGATTCAAAATCTCTTGGATGGGTAATTCCCTAATTTTTTCCAAAACTCTCAAAGCTTCCTTTTCTGTGTCGAAGGAGAGGTAGGCTTGGAGGGCTTGAAAAGGAATAACCGGTTTACCTTCTCGATTTCCCAAGAGTACCGGGTTGAAGTTGCGGCTGCCAAAGGCTTTCCATAGGATCTTCCAAGGTTTGAAGGTGTAGGGTCCGACACCTAGCAGCTGCCACCAATATCCCTTTTCTCCCATGACTTTTATCATTGGACCTTTCCTTCGGGTCAAAGTTTCCTTCCACCGGTTAGACCAAGTTTGAAACCATGGGTCGGCCTCCCATTTCTGGATGATTTCAGCGGGTAGTATTTTTCCTGTATCTTGGCGGTAGGGTAGAAAAATATACCGGGGCGCTGAGGTTTCCGGATCTGCCAATGGAAAAAAATACCTGGCGGCTTCTCCTGGGGGGATAAAATCAAAAATAAAGGCTTCGTTGGCCCCGGAGGTATTGACCCCCTGTCGACAGCGCACCCCCGGGGGGAGAATCACGGGTTTCCAATCCGGGACTTTACCTCCCATCCCGACTAACCAAGAATCGGAAACCTGGGGCCAGGGATTGGCTCCCTGAAGCTCCCAGGATATGGGTTCCTGGGTATAGTAGGGGATAACTTGTGACGGAGAAGGGGATTTTTCCAGGGCATAAAAAGCACACCTAGTGGCTACCTGGGGAAAGGGGGAGGCCTGACCCCAATCCCAAACTCCCTTCCAGGCTATGTGGTCCGCCAGCTCCCTTCTAAATTCCCTATGGGCACCAGGATTTAAAAACAAGGACAAGGGGGCGAAAATACCCATGATACCCTGGGGGGCTAGATGGTTTTTCAGAACTTTTATCCAGATTAAGGCGGCCAAATCCACGCGGCTGGAGCCCCAAAGGACGGATTTTTTATTTTTTACTAAGTTAAATTCTAGAAATAGGGGGCGATACATCTCCTTATGTTCTGGAGGCAGGTCTGCGAATGTAATCCATGGGGGATTCGAAAAAATTCCTTCCATGGGGGGCCAATCCGGGGGTGCTAGGGTCAGGAAATCTCCCAAAACCAGGTTTTTTTTGGGAATGGGTGGGATATTTTCCTGCTGCCACTTTTGAGTTAAGAGACTCAGGTACTGGGGGTCCCTTTCCATTCCATAAAGCCGGCTGATCATTTCCTGGCTTATTTTCAATCCCCGGTTCCGGGCCCCTTCCACCAAGGCCAGGAGTAAGTTGCCGGATCCGCAGGTGGGGTCCAGAATCCGGCCTCCCTGGATCCAGAGATCCAGTAAACCGGAAATTTCTGCTCCCCACAGGGCTGTGGGAGGGGGGGTGAAGACGGCTCCGAGGGCATAATCCATGGGTCATTTTGTCGGAGGTTTCACTTCTTGTCAAATAAGCTGGTTTCTCCTAAGATAATCCCATGTCTTCTCTTTTAAAAAATCCGGATTTGACCGGAAAAACTGTGTATTTAGTGGGGATCAAGGGGACTGGGATGGCTGCCCTGGCAGCATTGCTCCAATCCCGGGGGGCGCAGGTCTCCGGATCCGATGTGGAGGACCGGTTTTTCACCGATGAAAGTTTGCAGGCCCTTCGCATTCCCGTTCATCAGGGCTTTTCCGTGAAAAACCTCCCCAATACCGCCGATTTAGTGGTGTACTCCGCCGCCTACAATCCTGAAATCCATGAAGAATTGAAAGAAATTGTTCGTCGAGGTTGGCCTTTAGAGGTCTATACCCAAGCTTTAGGGGATTTCTCCGCCGCCGCTTGGTCTGCGGGTGTCGCCGGTGTTCACGGGAAAACCACCACCACCTCCCTGTGTGGAATGATCCTCAGGTCCTTGGAAATGCCTTTTTCCCTGGTGGTGGGATCCACCGTTCCCGCTTTTGGCGGCCAGGGCGTTTTAACCCTGGGAAAGGAGTTTTTCGTAGCGGAAACCTGTGAATATCGTCGGCATTTCCTCACCTTTCATCCCCAGGCTATTCTGGTTACCTCCATCGAGGCGGATCACCTGGACTATTTCAAGGATGGGGAAGATGTGTTTCAAGCTTTTTTGGAATACGCCCATAGGCTGCCTGAGGGTGGAACCCTGGTATACTGCGCCGATGACTCAGGGGCTCAGCGGTTAGCGGTGGAAGTCGCCCACCAGCGCCCGGATATTTTATTGATTCCCTACGGTTTTCAGGCCGAGGGGGACTATAAAATAGTAAAAAGTTTCCATACCTCCGGATATAATCATTTTTATTTAGATGGGTTCTTTCCTGAATTTACCCTCCAGGTTCCGGGAAAACACAACGTGGTGAACGCCGCCGGAGCTCTGGCCTTGAGTATGGTGATGTACAAGTCCTGGGGAAAAGAAGTGGACTCCATCGCCTTGGTTCACATGGCAGAAGCCTTAGGCCAGTTCACCGGTTCAAAACGCCGGAGTGAAATCCTGGGTGAGACAAAGGGAGTCCTGTTCATGGACGACTACGCCCATCATCCCACGGCCATCGAAACCACTCTCCAAGGCTTTCGGGAATTTTGGCCTCAGCGCCGGTTGGTGGTGAGCTTTATGAGTCATACCTACAGCCGGACCAAGGCCCTTTTAAAGGAGTTCTCTACCTCCTTCGGTGCGGCGGATTTGGTGATTTTTCATGAAATTTATGCCTCTGCCCGGGAGGCTTTCGATCCGGAAATCACCGGAGAAATTTTTTATGAAGAAACTAAAAAACACCATAAAAATGTGAAGTATTTCCCCGATTTCTCCACCAGTGGGAAACAAATTTGCGAATTATTGCGCCCGGGGGACCTTTTCGTCACCATGGGGGCAGGGGATAATTGGAAACTCGGATTAGAACTTCGGAGCCTTTGGGAGGGCAAAATATGATTTCCATGACTGGTTTTTCCTCCCTTGAGGACACCTCAGGGCGGTACCGATTTTCCATCGAAGTGAAAGCTCTCAATAACCGTTACCTGGACTTATTCATTAACCTGCCCCCAGCCCTGAGCAGCCGAGAAGGGGTGCTCAGATCCTTGGTTCAGGAGAAGATTCAGAGGGGCCGGGTGGAACTCACCATCAGGCTCAAGGAAATTCAAGAAGAATTACGAATAAAAGTAAATGAGTCCGCGGCAGCCCAAGCCCTGGCGTCCCTGAAGGCCCTGAAAAAAGCCTCCGGTTTGAGGGGATCCCTTAAAATGGAGCACCTGCTTTCCGTGGAAGGACTTGTCAATGTGGAAAAAACCTCCGATGCCCCCGGCCTCTGGGAGAACCTTTTACCCCGGTGCCATGAGGCCTTGGATAAATTCAATGCCAGCCGTAAAAACGAAGGATCCCGTCTGGAATCGGATATCCGTCTCCAGTTGGATACCATCGCTGCAGGACGCCTTTGGATTGAATCCCAATCCGCCGTTCTGGAAGCCCAACTGCGGGAGAATTTACAAAAGAGACTCAAAGATTTGGCGGCGGAGGTGGATGAAAGCCGGATGCATTCTGAAATCGCCCTCTTATTGGTGAGATACAGCATCAACGAAGAATTGGTCCGTTTGGGGTCACACCTGGACTCCTTTCATGAAATTATCCAGGCAGGCGGACCCGTGGGAAAAAAGTTAGATTTTTTATGCCAGGAATTAGGCCGGGAGATCAATACCATTGGGAGTAAAACGACCTCCTCTGAGGTCCAGCATCGGGTGGTCAATCTCAAGGACGCCTTGGAAAATATTAGGGAGCAGCTGAGAAATGTCGAATAATCAATTCCAGGAAGAAGTGAAAATTGCCATTTCCGGGCGATCCGGTTGCGGAAACACCACCGTGAGTGAACTTTTGGCCAAGACTCTGGGGGTTCAAATGGTGAATTATACCTTTCGATCTTTAGCCAAAGAAGAACTCATGGATTTCGCTGAAATCTGCGCCCAAGCTGAAACCGACCCTAAATGGGATTATCTGGTGGACCACCGCCAAGTAGAGATGGCCAATAAACATCCCTCGGTTCTTGGTAGCCGTCTGGCGATATGGCTCTGGAAAGAAGCCCGGTTAAAAGTTTACTTGGATGCCCCTTTGGAAGTCCGGGCCCAAAGAATCTCCGGCCGGGAAACTGCAGAGGTGGAAAAGGTATTGAAAGAAACCCTGGAACGGGATACCCGGGATACCGGCCGGTATAAGAAATTGTATAATATTGACAACACCGATTTCGGCTTCGCGGACCTGATAATCGATACCAGCCTACATAGTCCCCAGGAAATTGTTCAGATTATTCTAGAGGAATGGAAGAAAAGAAACTGATGGGTTTCCTTTTGGACACCTTTACAAAATCACCCGTTTTCTATAGCATAGGGCGGATTGGAGAAATCAATGGCAGTTCCTCTTAACTATATAGTCAATTTCAAAGGTAATATTTACGAAATTACCAATGCGGTCATCAAACGGGCAAAACAACTCACTGAAATTGGTGATGAAGATTTAGAAACCCACCAGGGCAAGGCTGTTTCTGCAGCGATTGACCAGGTTTTTTCTACCAAGGTTGCATACCACATCGAAGACTGAGGTTCTTTGCCTTTTTGGCCCCACGGCTGTAGGCAAGACCGAGGTCCTTTCCCAACTTCAGGATCGATTTTCCGATTTTGAAGTCATATCTGCCGATTCGGTCCAGGTTTATAAAAAGCTGAACATCGGCAGTGCCAAACCCACCCGAGAAGATCAAAAAAAATTACCCCATCACTTACTAGATATCCTGGAACCGGATCAGCAGTTTTCCGCTGGAGATTTTGTTTCCCGGGCTGATGCGGCGGTGAAGGATGTGATCTCCCGATCTCGAGTTCCTTTGATCACCGGGGGGACGGCCTTTTATTTTGTGAATTACCTTTTTGGACTTCCCGGAACCCCGATAGCGGATCCCGAGATCCGGCGGCGGGTGGAGGACTTAGTGGAAACCCAAGGCCCCGAGGCTCTTCACGCCCTGCTTTCCCAGGTGGACCCCCTCTCCCATGAGAGATTGGAAATGAGGGATCTTTACCGCCGGAAGCGGGCTCTGGAGGTTTTTTGGGGTTCTGGGCGCCCCCTTTCGGATTTCCAAGTGTCCCGGGAGATCCGTCCCGGAATATCACCCCACCTGTTTGCCTTGGACCGCCCACGGGATGAGCTTTACCAACGGATCGACGCCCGGGTGGAAACCATGATGGACACGGGTTTCGAAAAGGAGGTGGACAACTTGTTAACCCAAGGCCTGACCCTTTCCTCCCCAGGGCTTCGCTCCATCCGCTATCTACAGTTAGCCCAATGGATCATGGAGGGGCGCTCTTCCCCAATTTCCCAGGTGGTTAACACCATCAAGCAAGAAACCCGAAGGTATGCCAAACGTCAATTGACGTTTTTCCGGCGAATTCCCGGGGTTACCTGGGTAAATCCCCGGGAAGCAGTCCCATTGTTAGAAAAATTGCTGGTCTCCCTCCATTCGGTTGACCCATTGGGAAGGGACAGTTAAAATAGGCCCATGATGGAATCCACAGTTTTTGAGCGTCTGGTACAGCAGCTTAACCCTGAGGAGAAGCAAAAAATGCTCTCCCGGCTCACCAGCCGTAAAGACGAACTCACAGAGACCTCTATGCCCATGGAGGCCCCTGTAGAAACCAGTTGGGAGTTGACCTTTCAAAACTTCGGTTGGTTCAGGAAACTAACGCTCTATATCAAATCCATATTCTTAGGGCATAAGCTGAAGGAATTGGTGGAAGACCGGATGTTCTCCGATTTGGGATTTGATATTGAAAGGCGACTTCCTGGAATGTTTAATTCCCGGATTCGAATGCTGCATCCCGGTTTTTATGAAGAGTTGCGGTCCCTTTTTGAAGGTTTGAAAGTTTTTACTAAACCCATTATTACCGCCTTCGGCCCCCATAAGGGGGACTTTTTCGCTTTTCTCGTGGGGATGGAGATGCAGGATATTCAGGACAGGCTCATGGAAGAGACCAGTCATTGGAAAATCTACGAAACCAATCAGGAACGCCCCAACAAAGAAATCAAAGCCATCGTGGATGCGAATCTGAGGCTGATCATGGACTCCATTCCATCACCCAAAAAGCGCCTTCTTTTCGAAAGTGTGAAAAGTCTCTATTCCTTGAAACAACTTTGCGCCTTTAGTGAAGAAAAGCTTTTGAGTCCTTTCCAGGTAATGTCCTTCGGCGGTACAGCCGGAAATGTCTCCCTGGACGAACTCAAGGGGGGGCTGCTGGATCTCTGGGAGCGGCTTATGGGCTTCGATACGACCCCTCCCTTTGCAGTATTGGAAGGCTTATTTATTTTTTATGCAGGCCTGAGTAATCCCGATGGAAAAGTGGATGGGGATAATGTGGAGGACCTGCTCAAACAGGCCCACAACGCCCTGACCAGAATTAAAGAATTTCGCCAGAGGGTCCCCCTGGGGCGATTGGTCTGTTTTGCGTTTAAAAATCTTTCACTTCAGCCCCGGAATCTGGGGGGTGTAGAAGACTGGTTTGTCCTTTATAAAAATTTTTGGCGGGGACGGGTGGATACCTCTTTTGAAGAATTTTCAAAAGAAAGAAATCAGAGGGTACTTCTGGCGGAGCTGGCGGTCTTTTTGGATATTCAAGTGACGGAATTTTTATCTGAAAGTATCTACCCTCCCTACTTCAGTGGTCAAATTCCCACACCCAGGGAGAAAGCCTTCAAATTCTATAAACTATTTTGGCAGCGGATCTTCATCCCTAAAATTAATCCCGTGCTTCGGCAGATTCTCCTGGAGGGGGATTTTTACAGAAAACAGAATAAGGCTTCTTTTTCTGAGACTTATAACTTTCTTCTGAAAGTTCAGGAAAAACTCACCTCCTTTCAAAAAAGTTTTAGCAATGACGGGGAGTGGGGCAAGATGCTCACGGAGGCTCGCGCCTTGAAGGAAGAGTCCTTGGTCCTCTCCCGGGTTAAGGATATTTACTTGCAGGCGGGGGATTGGGTCGACTTGTTTCTTAAGGAAAGTCTTTATCACATTGGCAATTTTGCAGGAATTTTAGAAATCCTTTTGAAAGGGGACCAGGGAGGGAAGGTCGAGGTCCTTTCCAATCTGGGGAATCTTGGGGGGCGCAATACGAATTTCCGTAAGGATTTGGAGTTCGCCTTTCACCGATGGGAGAAATTTCAAAGAATTTTAACCGATTTATACGGAATGGAATGAGAAGTCCCAGGGGAATCTGGGTTTTTTATAATAATTTCCCATTTTAAAAACCCTCTGGTATCATTTTAATTCAATACTGGATTTAAATCTTTTTATTGGGTTAGGTAAACTCTTGGTACGGGCGAATTTTTTTCATTTTTTTAGTGTAGTATTTAAAAAATGACTGTCCAAGGGTATAAATTATTCACATTTTACTTTTAACTATTCTCATTTTTCAAAAAGGTACAGAAATGTAGGTAATTTTAAACATGGTCGACATGCTCCGTTGACTAAGTTTAAAATTTCTGGTTATATTTTAAAAAATTACATCGAGGTGGGATTTGGAACCGAGAGATATTTGGCTTAAAGCCATTTCTGACGTTTTGGAAGGAATATATCGGGAAAAAGGCTTGGAGTTTTCCCAATCTCTTGTGGTGGCAGAGAAGCCTCCGCAAGCGGAGTTGGGCGACCTGGCCTTTCCCATGTTCTCATTTTCAAAGACCCTCAGGCAGGGACCTCCCCAGATCGCTGTCCTGGTAGCCTCAACCCTCAAAGGCCCTGGAACTGCTACTGCTGCGGGGCCCTATGTCAATGTGAGGTTTGACCGGAAGGACTTTACCCAAAGAGTGATCACCCAGGTTCTTGCAGCCGGGGAAAAGTACGGCCAGTCGGACTCGTATCAGGGTCAAAAGGTCTTGGTGGAATTTTCCAGCCCCAATACCAACAAACCTCTCCATTTGGGACATTTGCGAAATAATGCCCTGGGAGAATCCACCAGCCGCATCCTCCGGGCTAACGGGGCCGAAGTTAAAAAGGTCAACCTGTTCAACGACCGGGGTATACACATCTGCAAATCCATGGTGGCCTATCAAAAGTGGGCAAGTGGGGGAACTCCCGAATCCACCGGAATGAAGAGCGATCATTTCGTGGCGGACCTATATGTAAAATTCCAAAATGAATTGAAACTTCAGATTAAAGCCTTGAAGGCTGCCGATCCCTCCTTGGAACCCAAAAACGACGACGATCTCTGGGCTCAAACGGAAATCGGAGCCCAAGCGGCTCAAATGCTCCGGGACTGGGAATTGGGCGAGGCTACTGTGAAAGCCCTTTGGACGACCATGAACCAGTGGGCCGTCCAGGGGATCATGGAAACCTATCGAAAAACCGGGATCACCTTTGACTGGATACAGTTTGAACACCAGACCTATCTTTTTGGAAAGGACGAGGTTTTGAAGGGCCTGGAGTCCGGAGTTTTTTATAAGCGCCCTGATGGGTCCGTGTGTGTGGAGCTTCCCTGGAAAGAAAATAATCAGGCGGACAGCAATGCGGTGAAAGTGGTGCTTCGCAGCGATGGAACCTCCATTTATCTAACCCAAGACATCGGTACAGCCGTCAGGCGGAACGCCGAATGGCCCTTCGACCAGGCGGTTTATGTGGTCGCCAATGAACAGGATTACCACTTTAAGGTGCTCTTCTATATTTTGGGAAAATTGGGTATGCCTTGGGCTTCCAAACTATTCCACCTGTCCTACGGACTGGTGAATCTTCCCACAGGGCGGATGAAAACCCGGGAAGGCACGGTGGTGGATGCGGATGATCTTTTGGATGAATTGGCCCGGTTAAGTGCCGAGGAAATTAAGTCCAAGGGGCGGGAAGCTGAGGTGGAGGACGTCACCGGAACTTCTTATTCCATAGCCCTGGGAGCCCTTTCCTATTATCTACTTCAGGTGACCCCTTCGAAGGATATGATTTTTAATACGGAAGAAAGCCTGAGTTTCAACGGAAATACCGGTCCATACCTCCAGTATATGGGGGCCCGGATATCTTCCATTTTGGCCAAGTATGAGCTGGGGGAGAAACCGGGGACCTTCGATGCTTCCCTACTGTCTTCCGATGGGGATTGGGAACTCGTGCGTTTGATCGAGGAATTTCCCACGGTGGTGATGCAGGCCGGCCGGGATAAAAATCCTGCCCTGGTGGCGGTTTTTCTTTACGAGATCGCCAAGTCCTTTAGCCGGTATTATCATGATAATCCGGTTCTGAATAATGAAAATCCCGATCTCAGCGCTTCCCGAATCGCCCTCTCCCAAGGGGTTCTTCACGTTTTGAAAAATGGTTTTTATCTGTTGAATATTCCTTTTCTTAAAAGCATGTAAAGAGGTACACGATGGCTTATAGCAAACGCCCGGAAAAGACCGGGCTCTACGATCCGGCTTTAGAACACGACGCCTGTGGTGTGGGTTTCGTGGCCCATATTAAAGGTAAACGGAGCCATCAGCTCATAGATGATGCCAGTCATCTACTGTGCAATATGGACCATCGAGGCGCCGTGGGTGCGGAGACCAATACCGGGGACGGGGCGGGGATTTTGACCGCATTACCCTACGAATTTTTGGAAAAAGTTGCCAAGAAAGAAGCGGGCATCACCCTTCCCGGGAAAGGCCAGTACGCGGCGGGAATTTTATTCCTTCCAAAAAATCCCCAGGACCGCCAGGCTGCGAAGGATAAATTCGCAGAAATAACCACCCGGTTCGGTCAGAAGCTTTTGGGTTGGCGTTTGGTTCCCGTGGATAATTCCACCATTGGACCCTCGGCTATCGCCAGCGAGCCCGTGATGGAAATGGTGTTTATTGAAAATGTGGGGGGATTGAGCGAAGAAGCTTTTGATAGAAAACTTTTCGTCATTCGAAAAAGAGCGGTGCATGAGATCCGGGGCACAAAGATCGATGGGGATGATTTCTTCTATGTGGTATCCCTTTCCAGCCGGGTGATTGTCTACAAGGGGATGCTCACCCCCGCCCAGGTTTATACTTATTATGCCAAAGACCTGGGGGATCCGGACTACCTGACCCACCTGGCCATGGTCCACTCCCGGTTTTCCACCAATACATTTCCCTCCTGGGACAGGGCTCAACCCCTGCGGTACATGAGTCATAACGGGGAAATCAATACGGTTCGGGGAAATGTCAATAAAATGATATCCCGCCAGGGACTGTTGAAATCCCCCCTCTTCGGTGATGACCTTTCCTCCATTCTTCCCGTGATTGAACCGGATCTCTCGGATTCGGGCTGCCTGGACAACGTGTTGGAACTCCTGACCATGGCGGGGCGGCCACTGCCCGAAGCTGTGATGATGATGATACCCGAGGCTTGGCAGAATCACCGGACCATGGACCTGAAAAAGAAGGCTTTTTACCATTACCATGCCAATCTCATGGATCCCTGGGATGGTCCTGCTTCCATCTCCTTCACCGACGGACGGTACATCGGTGCCACTTTGGACCGGAACGGTCTGAGGCCTTCCCGGTATTATGTCACCCATGACGACCGGGTCATCATGGCCTCGGAAGTGGGGGTTTTAGACATTCCTCCGGAAAATGTGAAACTCAAAGGCCGCCTCCAACCTGGAAAGATGTTCCTGGTGGACTTCCACGAAGGCCGGATCATCGAGGATGCGGAGCTCAAAGAAAAATTTGCCAGCGAAAAGCCCTATGGGGATTGGATTAAAAATCAGGAAATCCGCCTCGCCGAATTGAATCCCGGGAAACAGGACCATGGTTTTGAACCTGAAACCCTCTCCTCCCGGCTCAAATCCTTTGGGTTTACCTATGAACACTTGGAAATGATCCTCAAGCCCATTGGAGAATCCTCGGGAGAAGCCCTGGGATCCATGGGAAATGATGCGGCTCTCGCTGTGCTTTCGGACAAGTCCCGGCTTACTTACGATTACTTTAAACAGCTCTTTGCCCAGGTGACCAATCCTCCCATCGACTCTATCCGGGAAGAAATCGTCATGTCTTTGGAATGCTTTATCGGACCGGAGAAAAACCTCTTGGAGTCCACCGAAGCCCATGCCCATCGCCTGCTGATTCCCAGTCCCATTCTTTCCAACGAGCAGACCGCGGCTTTGAAGTCCATGGATTTTAAGGGTTGGAAAACCCAGGTGGTGGATATTACTTTCCCCCGGTCCGAAGGGGAAGCTGGTCTGGTGAACGCCTTGGATCGGATCACCTTGGAAGCAGAGAAAGCTGTGGACGCGGGGTACGCCCTGGTCTGCCTTTCGGATCGGGGTGTCAATAAGGATCGGATTCCCGTGAGTGCCCTTTTGGCCACTGGGGCCGTACAGCACCATTTGATCAAGACCCAGAAACGCACCCGTATTGGACTTATTGTGGAGTCGGGTGAACCCCGGGAAGCCCATCATTTCTGCGCCTTGGTGGGCTATGGGGCTGATGGGGTGAATCCCTACTTGGCTTTCGAAGCTTTGTGGCAGATCGCCCGGGACAAGGGATACTCCAAAGACTTCAGTGATTCTGATCTGGTGTCCCATTATTTAAAAGCCATGGCCAAGGCCATGAGAAAAGTCATGGGAAAGATGGGAATATCGACCCTGGAATCTTATAAGGGCGCCCAGATTTTTGAAATTATCGGACTGGATTCGGAAGTGGTGGAGAAATGCTTCAAGGGTTCCGTAAGCCGTATTCAAGGCTCCAACTTCAAGATTCTCGCTCAAGAAGCCATCCGCCGCCACGATATGGGTTTTCCTTTGAGAAACCCCTTGGCTTTTGAAAAATTTGTAAACCCCGGGGACTACCATTACCGCACCGGGGGTGAAAAACACATGTGGGATCCCGAGGCCATTGCGGATGTTCAGCGGGCTACCTGGCAGCAGGATCAAAGCGCCTGGGATCGGTTTTCAGCCCGGCAGGATCAGCGAAGCCAGGAACAGGCCACCCTCAGGGGCCTTCTTAAGATTAAGCCCAGCTTAGAGCCCATTCCCCTGGAAGAAGTGGAGTCTGTGGATGAGCTGGTGAAACGATTTGTCACCGGTGCCATGTCCTATGGATCCATTTCCAAGGAAGCCCACGAAGCCCTGGCCATCGCCATGAACAGACTGGGGGGAAAATCCAACACCGGTGAGGGGGGAGAAGACCCCGAAAGATTCCATCCTCTTCCCGGGGGTGATTCCAAGCGGTCGGCCATCAAGCAGGTGGCTTCCGGCCGGTTCGGTGTGACCATCGAGTACCTGACCAATGCGGATGAGATTCAGATCAAAATGGCCCAGGGGGCCAAACCGGGAGAGGGCGGAGAGCTTCCCGGGGCCAAGGTGGATAAATTCATCGCCAAGACCCGGCATTCCACCCCTGGAGTGGGACTTATTTCCCCTCCACCCCACCACGATATTTACTCCATTGAGGACCTGTCGCAACTTATTTTTGACTTGAAAAATTCTAATCCCAAGGCCCGGATCTCGGTGAAATTGGTCTCCGAGGTGGGGGTGGGAACCGTGGCTGCCGGTGTGGCCAAGGGCCATGCGGATCATATCCTCGTGTCCGGTCACGATGGGGGAACCGGGGCCAGTCCTCTGACCGGGGTGAAGTATGCCGGTCTTCCTTGGGAATTGGGCACCGCCGAAGCCCATCAAACGTTAGTTATGAACGACTTGAGAAGTCGGGTCACCCTGCAAACCGATGGTCAATTGAAGACTGGCCGGGACGTGGTGATTGCGGCCCTACTGGGAGCAGAGGAATTCGGATTTGCCACGGGGCCACTGATAACTTTAGGCTGTATCATGATGCGTAAGTGTCATAAAAACACCTGCCCTGTGGGAATCGCAACCCAGGATACTGAGCTTCGCAAGAGATTCAACGGGAAGCCTGAATACGTGGTGAATTTCATGAAGTTCATTGCTGAAGACGTGAGAAAAATTATGGCATCATTAGGAGCCAGAACTCTGAACGAACTGGTGGGTCGAACCGAACTCCTGGAAATCGATCAGGCTGTTCTTCACTGGAAGAGTTTGGGATTGGACCTCACTCCCTTGCTCACACCTGCAAAAAAACCCTATCCCACCGCAGGGGTCTATAAGCAAAAAGAGCAGGACCACGGGCTGGATAAGGTCTTGGATGTGGGACTCATCGCCGATTGCCGAAAATCCATCGATCAGGGTGAGAGAGTCACTCTGAACCGCACCATTAAAAACACCGATAGAACCACGGGAACCATGCTCAGCCATGAGATAGCCAAGGTTCATGGGAACCAAGGCCTTGCAGAGGGGACTATCACTGTTAATTTCCAAGGTTCCGCAGGCCAGAGCTTCGGTGCTTGGCTCTCAGCGGGGGTGACCTTCCATTTGGAAGGGGATTCCAACGACTACATCGGTAAGGGCCTTTCTGGAGGCCGTGTGGCCGTATTCCCCCCTAAGAAGTCCACCTTTAAAGCGGAAGAGAATATCATCATTGGTAATGTGGCCTTCTACGGCGCTACCGGTGGTGAAGGCTTTATCCGGGGTATCGCCGCTGAGCGGTTCTGCGTCCGAAACTCCGGAGCCTGGGTGGTGGTGGAAGGAGTCGGGGATCACGGGTGTGAATACATGACCGGGGGACGAGCTGTTATTCTGGGCTCCACGGGAAGAAACTTCGCTGCGGGGATGTCCGGGGGTATCGCCTACCTCTACGATCCCCAGCGGGCCATTGATAAGAACATTAACCTGGAAATGGTTGCCCTGGAAGACTGTGAACCAGAGGATTTTAAAGACCTGAAAGAAATGGTGGAGAAACACCTGGTTCACACCAGTTCCCCCGTGGCTGACCGGCTTTTGAAAAACTGGGAGAAGGAAAAGTCCAGTTTCATCAAGGTCATGCCTGTGGATTACAAAAAAGTTATGGAAGCCCTTAAGGCTGGAAATAGGGAGGCTGTTCATGGGTAAACCCACCGGATTTATGGAATTTGACCGGCAGAAAGTAAAATGGCAGGATGCCGCCGGACGGTTGGCTAATTTCGGGGAGTTCTCCCTGAAACTGGATGAAAAAGATAGGCGTTCCCAAGGTGCCCGTTGTATGGATTGCGGCGTTCCTTTCTGCCAGTCCAACTACGGCTGCCCCATTGCCAACCTCATCCCCGAATGGAACGATCTGGTTTACCAAGGCAAAGACGAAGACGCTTATTACCGACTTAGGAAAACTAATAATTTTCCCGAGTTCACCGGACGGGTCTGCCCTGCTCCCTGCGAAACCGCCTGTGTTTTGGGGATCAACGCCCCGGCTGTGACCATCAAGGATAACGAAGCTTACATCATTGATAACGCCTGGGACAAAGGCTGGGTAAAACCAGTGGTACCCGCCGAGCGCACGGGGAAAAAAGTTGCGGTGGTGGGTTCGGGTCCTGCTGGACTTTCTGCTGCGGATCAGCTGAATCAAGCAGGTCACCAGGTCACGGTTTTTGAAAGGGCTGATCGCATCGGCGGACTGCTCATGTACGGGATTCCCAACATGAAGCTGGATAAAAATGTGGTGGACCGCCGGGTCGAACTCATGAAAACCGAAGGGGTCACTTTCAAGACCAAGGTTAATGTGGGTATCGATATAACCTTGGATCAGCTTAAAAATGATTTTGACGCGGTGCTCTTGAGTACGGGGGCTACTAAACCTCGGGACCTTCCTGTGCCCGGTCGCCAACTCAAGGGTGTTCATTTCGCCATGGACTTTTTAGCGGCCAATACCCGCAGTCTCCTGGATTCCGGATTGAAAGACGGGAAAAACATCGACGCCCGGGGCAAAAAAGTCATAGTCATCGGTGGTGGGGATACGGGGAACGATTGTCTGGGAACCTCCCTTCGCCATGGATGCATCAGTTTGAAAAATTTCGAAGTATTACCCCGTCCCAGTGATGAAAGAACCGAGGAATTCCCTTGGCCTCTGTATCCCAGACTTTATAAGGTGGATTACGGTCACGAAGAGGCTCAGGTGAAATTCGGATCTGATCCCCGGGAATTTTCCATTTCCACCAAGGAATTCATCGGAAACGAGAAGGGTGAACTTACCGCCTTGAAAACGATCAGGGTGAAATGGGAAAAGGGTGAGAAAGGGGCTTGGAAGATGGCTGAAGTCCCCGGAAGCGAAGAAATTTGGGAAGCGGATTTGGTCTTCCTGGCTCTCGGATTCCTCGGTCCCGAGGCGGAAACGCTCAAAGGATCTTCAGTAGAATTGGACCCTAGGAGCAACTATAAGGCTGTTCATGGGAAGTTTCTCACCACAGAACCTGGGATCTTTGCCGCCGGCGACGCCCGTCGGGGTCAGTCCCTGGTGGTCTGGGCCATCAACGAAGGCCGGGGTGCGGCCCGGGAGATGGACCGGTATCTCATGGGGAACACCATTCTCCCTTAAGATAATTAATAAAATACTTTTAATCCCAGTCCCAAAGACTGGGATTTTTTTTGAGCATCAACTCTGTATATCTTTAATAATTGGGACAACTCTTGGCCTCGTGGATGATTCCACCAAGTCTACAAACCCCTATATCCATGAAAGTTTACACTTTCCCAGGAGACAAAATCTAAGAATTGCCGATATTAGATTAGAATCTTTAGCGGTTGCCAAGATGGGAAAGTGAGGATATTATGGAAGACAAGTATTTTTTTGAAATTTTGGTAGGTCTATAACCCATGAAACGATTCTTTTTATCCTCTCCCTGGGCCCTTGGTTTGGGAATTTTTGTTTTAATTGCGCTGCCGGCTTTCGCTTTGGTGAGTGTTTTAACCATTCCAGAACTGCCCGATGCAGTAGGTCGACCCGACCCCCTTCCTAGTCAGGCCGACGGAGGGCCTGAGGCCTTGGAAATTGGATTGAAACCCATTGAACATATTTACTATAAAGTGAAAGCCGGTGATACGATTTCCGGAATTGCCACCGAACACAACTTAAAATCCGATACCCTACTGACTTACAATGAGATTAAAAGAAGCCGGGCTATGCAGATAGGCACTCTTCTCAAAGTTCCAAACCAGGATGGACTGCTCTACATCGTTAAATCCGGCGATAGTTTGGTGGCCTTGGCGGAAAAATTTGAGATCCCCACGGAAGATATTCAAAGGGTAAACAGGATGGATGACGTCCTTTTAGCCAAGGATTCCAAATTATTTCTCCCCGGTGCGAGACTGAATAATGCTGCTCTCAAAGAAATAAATGGGGATCTTTTCAGACCTCCCGTGAGGAATTATCGGTTGACCAGCTATTACGGTTATCGTCGGGATCCCTTTACCGGTACCAGATCCTTCCACAATGGTCTGGACATGGCTGCACCCCTGGGAACAGCAGTTTATGCGCCCATGGATGGAACTGTCACTTCTACCGGATACTCCAACGGAACGGGGAATTACATCGTCATCCGGCATCATGGGGGATACAGCACCCTCTACGGGCATCTTTCAGGGATTGAAGTGTCCTCCGGGGTGGGTGTGAAAACTGGGGCTCTCATAGGAAGAGTGGGTAACTCCGGGTATTCCACGGGAAGTCACCTCCATTTTACCGTTTATCAAAACGGCCGGACGATAAATCCTATCTACGTCCTGAATTGACAGATCAGGTGGTAGATTCCGTCTACTACCTGGGTCATTCTCACAAAATCTATGGTCTCTGGGGTATCTGAGAGTTTGTGATAATGGGGATTTCTGTAGAAGTTGCTATCACTCACCATGACGGCCGGAAATCCAAATTTCCAAAAGTTTCTTTGATCACTCATTCCCGCCAGCCCGTCGGTATAGGGGAAATGAATGGATTGTACCGGGCATTCGCAGACCCTTCCCAGTTCGTCATGAATCCGTCCCGTGAGGGCAGGATCCCCCCCCGCTCCCACTACCAAAATAAAATTCCCCACCGTGGGGTAAATTCCTTCCTGACCGTGGGGAACTTCCTGGGATTCCGGTTCATCGGTAAAATAACCCAACATTTCCAGGTTGATCATGAGTTTGACCTGGACCCCGGTTTCCGAAAGAAGTTGGGCATGATGATGACTTCCCATATCCGCAGTACCAAAAAATGGGGGTTCTTCCAGGGTGTAGGCGGCCATTTCGATGCCGAAGGGGAGCATGGGTTTTTCATTTTGGAGAATGCGGCCTAGTTCCAAAAGGGCGGCTACACCTGAGGCATCGTCATCGGCTCCAGGTGTGTCCCCGCACACATCATAATGAGCCCCGATGACAATTCTCGTGCCGTGGAGGGGCCCATAATTCATGAGGATATTTTTGTAGGTTGTTCCTTGAACTTGAAAGCTCTGATACCGAGGCGAAAGTCCATGGGACTCCCATTGGTCGTAAATATAGGAAGCGGTGACGTTGAGGGAGTCCACATTTCCCGGATTCCGGGGAGGGGAAATGGAGGCTAAATGTTCCACATGCTGCTGTAAATTTACCTGGTTAGCCTTCATTTTTTCCTCCGCACTAAATCATTTTTCCTGGGTTAAAACCAATTGTAACATAGTTTTGGGATCCATGTATTTTTGGGCCAGTGGTGTGAGAACTTCGGGAGTCAATCTTTCAATTCTATCGTAAAAGTCCATCATTTTTTTTGGATCCTGGATGGTATACAGATAGGCTGTCATTTGATTGAGCCAAAAATTATTGGTTTTAAGGTTGGTTTCCAGAGCCCGGCGACGAATCTCTTTGATTTTACTCAGATCCTCTGGATTGAAATTGCCGACCCTGAGTTTTTCCATTTCTACCAAGGACGCCGCAGCTAATTCCTGGATTCTTTCGGGTGCACATCCGAAGGAAATGTAATATCTCAGTCCGCCAAAGGGCTCCCTTCTGTAGGAGAATCCTGCTTGAACACCGTAGGTTCCCCCTCTTTCCTCCCGAATGGCTTCCCTCAGTCGAAGGGTTAAAATATCTTTAAGGGCATCCATGGCGACCAGGTCATCCGGATCCAGGAGACCCTGATTCGGAAAGAGCATGACCACCTGGGACCGGGGTTCCATGCCCTTGGCCACTTCACCAAGAAAAGGGGCTTTTAGAGGACGGATCCCCAGATCTTTTGCACTTTCAACTCCAGTAAATGGCAGCGATGCTAAATAGGTCTCGACTAAGGGTTTAAGCTGGGAATTCTCCACATCACCCACGAAGAAAAATGTAAAGTCTCCCCCATTGGAATACCGTTGTTTGTAAAGTTCCAACATTCGGTCCAGGGACAGTCCTTTTAGGAGTTCGGGGGTGAGGGGTTTTCCTCTCAAATGGTTCCCCGTCAGGACCCTTTGGATCTCGTCAGAGAAGACCTGCTGGGGATCCTGTAGCCGGTTTGCCAGATTGTCTGAGATCCGGTCCAAGACCGATTGAAAGGCCTGGGGATCTTTTCTTGGAGCGCTCATCCGCAGGTGGAGCAGTTGGAAAAAGCTCTCCAGGTCTTTCCTGGAGGAATTGCCACTAAGTACTTCCCCAGCTTCTTCCAAGGAAAGTTGAAGGTTAATTTGTTTGTCCGCCAAAACATCGTTGAGTTGAGCCTGGCTCAATGACCCCACACCCGAATCCGAGAGCAAGGCACTGGCCAGTTGGGCATTCAGATAATCCGTATCACTCACCAGGGAGCTGCCACCCCGGGAAAGACCATAAAAAAGTATTTCTTCTGCTTTGAAGTCCGTGGATTTCACGTACACCACAGCCCCATTGGACAGTTCCCATTTTACCACCCCCGCCTGATCCAGAAGGGTTTCTTTTAATATTTTTCCGGCAGCCGGAATCTTATCCATGAGAACCACCGATGCTGCAGTGGTTTCTGGTTCAAAAACCTGGGATCGCATCTGGGCGATAACCTGTTCCACCTGGGATTCTTTTGGTATGACATTGTCCTCTTTTTCGGGGCCGGAAACCAGAACCAACTCATTTTCATCCGCCATCCAAAGGCCAAGATACCGGCTCATATCTTGGGAAGTGATGGCCTCTAAAGCTTTTTTGTAGGTTTCCAGTTCCATGTCGTCCGATGGAAAGGCCCTATTGTTCAGGAAATAGTCCACGAGCCCCTGGGCTCGGACTTGGGATTTTACATCGAATCGTTGGGCGTAGGCTTGTTCCAAACCGCTGAGGAATGCCCCTTTTTCCCTTTCGGCTTCCCGGAGCGTAAACCCCGCCGTTCGCAATTTCTGAACTTCCCGGAGCGTGGACTCCAGGGCACCCAGATATTGATTAACCCCTGGAACCACCGAGAGAGTAAGGGCTGAAGTACCTTTTAAAAAGGAATCCACAGCCCACTGGGCCTGGATAAAGGGTGGATTTGGGGTCCTGGCCAGATCGCCGAACCGGGTGTTCAGGGCGCTGGAAACCAAGTGGGAAATGATTTCTTCTTTCACCAACTCCCCGTAGGGCCTGTCCTCATCCGTCCTGATTCGTAGAATTTGAATAAGGTTGTAGGACAATTCCGGGTCGCTAAAAAGTTGAACAGTCCGGCTAACAGGGGTAGGCAGATGGGGGAGGGGGGGGATCTGAGGTGAGGCGGGGGTTCCGAAAGAAAATCGCTCTTGCAGGTTTTTTTCCATGAGGGCTGGATCGAAATCCCCCACCACGACTAAGGCGGCGTGACTGGGGTTGTACCATTTAGTGTAGAAATCTTTGAGCACCTGGGAAGGGGCATGGCGAATAATGTCCATTTTCCCAATAGGGAGCCTTTCAGAATACACAGACCCGCCGCTCATAAGCGGCCATTGGATTTCAAAACGCCGGGTATCGGCATTTCTGCCTAGGCGCCATTCTTCCTGAACGACGCCTCTTTCTTTCTCCACCTCGGTCGGATCGAAACTCAATCCCCTTACCCAGTCATCCAAGACTGTGAGGGATTTATCAGTGATTTCTAGTTTATCCGTGGGGATCTCCAGCATATACACAGTTTCTTCAAAGGACGTGTAGGCATTAAGATCATGACCGAAATCCATACCGATGGTCTCAAAATAGTCCACCAGCTCATTTTTGGAAAAATTGGTCGAACCGTTGAAGGCCATGTGTTCCACGAAGTGTGCGAGTCCCCTTTGTTCATCGGTTTCCTGAACGCTGCCAGCCCGGATTACCAATCGTAGACTGGCCCTGTTTTCCGGTTTGGCATTTTTCATGACAAAATAAGTCAAACCATTGGGGAGAATACCCGTTCGTACCTGAGGGTCCAGAGGAACGGCTTCCCGGGATGGGGAAGTCAGGCTTGTTTGGCAGGAAATAAATAAGAGGAGGTTTATTATAAGGAGGGTCTTCTTCATGGCTCTATGTTACCGGAGAATAGTGATTAAGAAAAGTGGGATGTCTGGAGGTTGCAGACTTGGTTTAATACTTCATCCCCTGGATCGAGAAAGGAAAATCCCTGGGAAACATCCCCGGGGGTCAGGCTGAGAATCTGTAAAGTTTTGGTGGAAACCCCGTGAAAATTGATGAGACCTTGGGATCGAAGACGGGTAAGGCGATCCTCCAATTCCAGTCGCTCCGGGTGGCTGAGATCCAGGTGTAAATACAGGACCTCCCCAACTAAACCCCAGGTGGGGAGGGATTCCTCCCTACCCGGGGGATGAAAAGACTTATTTGTTCCGGTTATTTCGGAAAAATGAAGCAAAAAGTGATGGGTTTTTTCCTGGAGCCGATGCCAGAGATTGTTCCAAAATCCGGGATATAAGAGGTTCAAAATGGGATTAGAGCCCCCTTCACCCCTGGTGAAAATTAAATTATCCCTATGGATGATCAGGGGGAAATGACTGCTCCGGGGGAACAAGCTCCCGATCAGATCTTTAAAATCGGACCGGTTACTTTTTCCCCCCGTGTGTACTATTCCCAGGGTGTAAAACTCATCCTTTTTTGGATTTAAATCCATAAAGTTCCGATGGAGCCCTTCAAAATCTGGTGTGTAAAATCCAGGTATTTTAGTATCTATTTCATATTGGGAATATTGAATCCGATTCAAACCCAGGGATAGACCGGTCCCCCAGATCAAGGGGCGGCTCTTTTTCAAACCCAGGGAATGCCTTCCCACTTCGAGGGTTGCCCCCGTTTCCGTAATTTCTGAAACCAGGAGGGCTCCTGCCTTGAGCTCAATTCCCCAGGTGGAATAGATTCGCTGGAAGGCTGTAGCCAGGGTGTCTTTTAATTCCGGTAAAATATGGGTAGGGATTAGAAGGACTAGAATTTGCCCGAGATAAACCCCGGGGATCTCCCAGTCGGAGGTTCGATTCATAAAAGCCGCCAGGGAGGCTAAAACACTCAAACTTCCCAGACCTGAGGGATTTTTCAGAGTTTGAATTCCCACAAACCACCAATCACCCGGTACTTGGGCAAAATACTCTACCTCCCAAATGTCCGCTAGAGTAGTGATAGGCTTAAGGTGACTGTAAAAGGATTCTAGCACGGGTTCATCTTAAAGCAATTATTTCATATCCGCAAATTTATTTTAGCGGTACCCCAGGTCTTCTCGATTCTCAAAGTTTTATGTATATTGTTTTTCATATACAGAAATTAACTGGCTACCAGACCCGAAGGATATGAAAATGGAAAGAAAAGTAGAAAATGTGATCATCATTGGTTCAGGACCTGCTGGACACACCGCAGGAATTTATGCCGGTCGGGCAGAGTTGGCCCCCCTGATGTTTGAAGGATTTATGGCCGGGGGTGTGGCCGCCGGTGGACAGCTCACCACCACCACAGAAATAGAAAATTTCCCCGGTTTTCCCGAAGGATTGTCCGGGCCCCAGCTCATGGACAGAATGCGGGAGCAAAATATCCACTGCGGTACAAGGATCGAAACAGAGACCGTAAGCCAGGTAGATCTTTCCAGCCGCCCTTTCAAGGTGACGGTGGATTCTGGGGATTATTTTGCCAAATCTTTGATTATCGCCACGGGAGCCACCGCAAAACGGATGAACCTCCCCGGGGAGGATAAATACTGGCAGAGGGGCATTTCCGCTTGTGCGGTTTGTGACGGCGGTCTTCCCGTGTTCAGAAATAAACCTCTCGTGGTCATCGGGGGAGGGGATACAGCGGCGGAAGAAGCGGATTATTTGACAAAATTTGCCACTACGGTCCACCTTTTGGTGCGTCGGGATGAACTTCGGGCCAGTAAGTCCATGCAGACCCGCATTCTTCAGAATCCGAAAATCCAAGTTCACTGGAATACCAACGCTACCGAAGTTTTGGGGGATGGCAAAGTTTTAACCCAGGTGAAAATCAAGAACAATAAAACGGGGGCTGAGGGTGAAATCTTGGCTTCGGGGCTTTTTTATGCCATCGGCCATACTCCCAATACGGAATTCCTCAAAGGACAACTCGAGTTGGATGAAACCGGTTATGTGTTGGTGACACCGGGGACACCAATGACTTCTGTGGAAGGGGTTTTTGCCGCGGGGGACGTGCAGGATAAAACCTGGCGCCAGGCGGTGACCGCCGCCGGTTCCGGATGTATGGCAGCCTTGGCTGCGGAAAGATGGTTATCATCCCAAGTCCATGAACACTAAGAGTTCCCGGATTCTCAGGGAAATTTTTTCCTATACCATAATTACCCTGGGAACCGCTATTTTGGCCTTGGGGATCCAAGTTTTTTGGGTTCCCTTGAAACTGGCCCCCGGGGGGTTTTCTGGTTTGGCCACCATAATTTACCACCTTTGGGGCTGGCCTATGGAATGGACCTCTTTGGGGATGAATATTCCTTTTTTTCTTTTAGGGGTGACCTTACTGGGAAGAAGTTTTGGGGCTAAAACCATTTATGCCACTGTTCTGTTTTCCTTATTTTTAGGATTCGGGGCCTTGATTCCGCCAGTGACCCATGATTTGGTCTTGGGAGCGGTTTTTGGGGGCTTGGTGGTGGGGTTGGGGGGCGGTCTTGTTTTAAGACAAAACGGCACCACCGGGGGTACGGAGTTGGCTGCTAGTTTAGCCCACAAATTTCTACCCTGGATTACCCTCGGTCAACTTATTCTGATGATCGATGCCTTGGTTTTGGGTTTATCCATGATTGCCTTTCAAAATTGGGAAGTGGGACTTTACGGGGCTGTGGCCATTTTTGTAGTGACCAAGGTGGTGGACTTTCTTATTGAGGGACCTCATTTTGCCAAAGCTGCGTTTATCATATCCGATCGGGCACAGGATATTTCTGAAGGGATACTTCGGGGCTTGAACCGGGGCGTAACTGGTTTGAAGGGCCAGGGAATGTTCACCGGAAAAGACAAAAACGTACTCTTATGCGTGGTTTCCCAGAGGGAGATCCCAGGGCTGAAACGTCTTGTTTTGGAAAAAGACCCTCTGGCCTTCGTCATTGTGACCGATGTAAATGAGGTGGTGGGGGAGGGTTTTCTTCGCAAGGGATGAGGTTAGGGGTAAATGGCCCTTGACCGGAGTATTTTTCCCCTTTACCATACCCTTGAGGGAGAATTATGGACTTCATTGAAGAACTACAGGGCAGCCTCCACAATCCCGAGGCGTTGGAAAAACTCTACCGACAGGACGAAAAACAGTTCCGCTTAGGATTCGACCCCCTCTTCAAGGAACATCCTTACGAGCCGGTTCTCCAGGTTTGGTACCAGAGGCTGAATTATTCCCCCCCCCGCTCTAAGCCAGGCACTCAAATTCTTTTTTGGTGGGCCTTCCCCTTGGCCGTGCTTGCAGCAATCCTCACCCGTTGGATGTGGGAACTTAAACCCACCCAGTTTTTTATCGACTCTCTCTTGATTTTTCCTTCAGTCTTCGCTTTAGGGACCTACTTTTCCATATCCCGAAATCGGGGCTGGAAGCTGCAAGCCTTGTCAGTACTTATTTTTATAGGTCTCTTGGCTTGCTTTTATTTTCTCCCTTTCTTGGTAAAGGAGCCCTATTACGCCCATAAAATGACCGTAATAAATATGTTGGTTCCCGTGATTCTCTTTTTCTTTCTGGGGTTTGTTTATACCGGCATGGAAGGATTTCACGCAGCTCCTCGACTGGATTTTATTAAAGCCTGCGGCACGGGTTTAATCTTCTCCCTGCCTTTGATCATCGGGGGTCTGCTGCTGCTGTGGCTAGGGATCTTTCTTTTCAAACTCCTGGGTTTTGAGGTGATGGAACTGAGCGCAAACATTTCCATACTTTTGGTTGCGGGTGCGGCGGTACCGGTTGCGGCTGCCCATATGGTGGAAACCCAGGGGTTTATGGTGAAAAATCTTCTGGCCCGACTAGCGAAAATATTTACCCCCGTACTTTTTCTTCTTATGGTGGCTTTTTTAGTCATGGTAGGGATTCTTAACCAAAATCCCTTTGATGATAGGGACTTTTTAATGGTTTTTAACTTGGCCTTGGTGGTGATCCTGGGGCTTACCCTGTTATCCTTATCCGATCTTCGGGGTGACCAGATCCCCAGTTTTGGCGATGTTCTGCTTTTTGCCCTAGTCATAGTGGGAATGGTGACTTGTATTATATCTTTGGGTGCGGTGGTTTATCGCCTTATGGTTTATAGCGTAACCCCCGTAAAAATTGCGCTTTTAGGATTCGATATCGCTGTTCTGGGGCATTTTTTCTGGATCTTGTGGAGATATGTGCGTTTTCTTCGGGGTAAGTATCCCATCACCATGGTTCAAAAAGCTCTGGCTGGTTATTTACCTGTATACTTAGTCGGGGCCTTGCTAGGTATTGCGACCTTACCCATTCTCTAAAACTAATATTTGACTTAATGGAGATAATGGCATAATATTCTTCCGGGAGGATATGGTGAAATTATCCCTTATTTTTCTATTATTATGGACACTCCTTCCTTTTGGTACCCAGGCTCAAGTTTCCATGTTAATCCTGTGTGAAAACGATCCTCCGGATCAATTTTTAGATAAGAGCGGTAAACTCACGGGATACGCTGTGGAAATTGTACAGGAAATACAAAGACGGATGGGAAATAAAGATCCCATCCGCATGGTTCTCTGGTCCAGTGCCTACGAATTAATTCAAAAAGAAGCAAACGTGGTTCTTTTTAATATGAATCGTACCAAAACCAGGGAAGATCTTTTCCATTGGATTGGTCCAATTAATGAATTTTCCCATGGTTTTTTTGCTAGGAAGGATTTTAATACACCCATTAGATCCCTGGAATCCGCTAAAGCGTTACCCCGGATAGGGGTTTATATGGACGATTTTAGGGAATCCTTTCTTTTAGAAAATGGATTTAAAAATTTGGATCGAGCCCAAACTTCCGATGCCAATATTCGAAAACTCATGGCGGGGCATGTCCCTGTGGTAGTAACATCACCAGGGGGATTGGATACTCAAATGTCCCATCTGGGTTTTTCCATAGAAGACATTAAACCCCTGTATATTTTTATGAAGACCCAATCCTACATTGCTATTTCAAAAACAACCGATCCTACCATTGTGAATGATTGGCACAGACATCTGGAAAATATGAAGCAAGACGGCACTTTCCCCCAAATTTTTTCTAAATGGTATCCTAATTCCCAGGTGCCTGGAGAAGCCCTTCCACCGGAGGTTTGAACGTTGGAATATTATTTTTTCAAACTTGGTCCGCGGCACTGGGATTAAAAAGGTTGGTCACCTTCTGACCCTGGGTTTCATACTGACGAAGAATCGCCTCCTTCATACGCCGGTAAGGATCGGGCCACAACTTCCATACCTCCGGGCCTTGATTCATTTCCCTATCTGTCAGTAGACATTTATGGAGCCCTTGTTCCCAGATTTTCCAATCTTGATCAATTCCGATACTTACTAACTCCTGCCTTCTATCCCCCCAGGGTTCTATCCAATTTTTTAAACGTATTTCCTCTACTTGGTCCTTGGGCCAATGACTTTCCTTCACCGCAGCCCACCAAAATCCCGAAAACTCCAATCGCTTCATAGCCCCTGCCAGATGATAAACCCAGGAAAACTCACCCTGGGTTGCCAACCATAGGGGGCCTTTGACCCTTAGTAAACCCTGGCGTTCTTTTTTTAGAAATTCGAAGATTCTGGTGGGATGAAAAGGCCTGCGGGCTTTGAATGTAAAGTGGGTGAATCCATATTCCTCGGTTTCAGGAATATGTCTTTGGATTAATTCCCTCTCCCAGGCGGGAAGGCCTTGGGAACTTTCATAATCGAACAGTCCTGTATTCAAAATTTCCTGGGGATCCACTTCGGCAAAAGTGGTTTCAAGGATTTTCACCCCAGGATTTAAGGCTAAAATAGCGGCTTTGGTCTTAAGGAGGATTTTTGGATCCGTGAGGTCTATTTTATTGAGCAGGATGACATTGGCAAATTCCACCTGTTGGGCCAGAAGGTCCGCCAGGGGCCTACGATCCTGGTCATGAATACCCATTTTCCTGTCGGCCAAGGTATCCTTGGTGGACCAGGTTTTCCAAAATTCCGGCACATCCAAAACCGTCACCAAGGTGTCCAAACGGGTCAAGGACCTGAGGTCTTCCCCGGATTCTTCAAAGGTAAAGGTCTGGGCGACGGGCAAGGGTTCGCTGATGCCCGTGGATTCGATGAGCAGATAGTCAAACTTACCGGACCGGGCTAAACGGGAGACTTCCCTGAGGAGGTCTTCCCTCAGGGTGCAGCAGATACACCCGTTGGACAATTCCACCAGCTCTTCCCTTACCCGAAGAATCAAACTGGCGTCGATATTCACTTCCGACATGTCGTTCACGAGAACCGCCACCTTCCAGCCGGTTTTCTGCCTTAGTATGTGGTTTAAAAGAGTGGTTTTACCACTCCCGAGAAATCCGGAGAGGAGGGTAACGGGGAGCTTGTTTTTATACATGAGTAATATAATAATATATAAATGAAAAATCCCCAAATTTTTTTGACACCGCCGGATTTAGGAATTAGTTTTAGATTATCAAAGGAATACCCCATGGAATACGAATTCACCACTAATAATTGCCTTTTTGACCTGATCGCTTCCGATCGAACCACCGTCTTAAAATCCCTGGTGAATTGTTTACAAATTTCTGGGTCTATTCCAGATGCCTCGCCCGTGTTATCTGCGGTTCTTGCAAGAGAATCGGTGAAAGGTACGGGTCTCGCGCGGGGAGTGGCCTGCCCCCACGCCCGAATTCCAGGAATCACTGGAATACACGTGGCGGTGGCCCGGCTCAAAAATCCCGTGGATTTTGAAGCCTCAGACGGTCAGCCTTCCAAACACATATTTCTAATACTCACAGACAAAACATCCAGTCCCTCCACCCACATTAAAACCCTCTCATCCATTGTTAAATGCTATCAAAGTCCTGAAGTACTCCAAAAATTGACTGAAGCGGAGGATCCAAAGTCCTATATTTCCTTATTGCAGGCCTGTCATGACTGATAGAATACCCATATTTACCACAGGAGCGGTGGTGATCTCTTTGGCTATTGCTTGGGCTGGTTTTCATAATGAGGCCCTGGCTTGGATTCTCCTATCCACTATAGGTCTGCTATCCATAGCAGAACATGGGGGACCCTTGGTTAAAATTATCCTAACCAGCGTCTTGGGTGTGGTGGGTTTTTTCATCTTTGTGGTGAAATATGGAATACCCTCCACTGCCCATCGGGGGAATATTGGCGAAGCCCTGGAAACCCTGAGCCACGCCGTTCACTTTGATATTTTTGTATTTTTAGCCGGACTCTATCTCGTGGTGAATACCTTCGCCTATTCGGGTATCATAGGGGATGCCGCCTGGAAAATAGTCAGGAAAACCCGGGGTCACCTGAGTACAATTTTGGTGGCTATCATGATCCTCACCTGTGTGCTCTCGGGGATCTTTGACGGAGCAACCATTGCTACGATCATGGGAGTGGTAACCCTGACGATCCTCCTTTCCAGCGGGCTTCCGGTGAAGAAGATAGTGATAGTGCTCCTGCTGCTGGTAGTGGCTACAAACCTCGGGGGTGTGTGGTTTGTCCTGGGGGAACCTACAAATATTTTGGCGGCTAAAAAACTTTCCTTGAGTCCTTTCTTTTTTACCACTTGGGCGACGCCCTTTGCGTTGCCTGCCCTCATACTCTGCTGTGTCGTCGCCTGGCGCTTGGTGGCCAAGGCACCCCGCATTTCCCCGGATCGTCCTGAATTGGAAGTGCTTCTGGAAGGAATCAGTTTAAGACGTACCCATGGGGGGACAGGGACCCTGGAACAGACCTTAAAGTCCTTGGGGGAAGTGGAACTAAGACATCTGAAAGAAATGGAAAAACTGACGGAAGACGGGCTCCCGGATTTTGAGGCGGCCTTGAAAGCGGGAATTCCCCGGGAAAAAGTTTATCACGCCCTTTCCATCAACTTGAATTCTGAGGAATTGGCCCAAGGTCTTATTGAATTTTACTTACTGAAAGAGCAGAAGGATCCCATGGCAGGGATTTTAATAGGGGATCTGCTTCTCAAAGTGCGGGAAGAATATAGTTCCCGGACCTCCTCCCGGTGGTTGGTGATTGCCAGTGGCGGATTACTGGTGGCTCTTCTCATGGTTCATGCGGTTTTCCCCGACTTTCCGACTTGGGCATCCACGGTTTTAGCCGGATTGCTCGCAATTGTCGGAATTCATCCGAGAGCACGAAGTCAAGTGATCCGCCAATCCTGGCATAACCTCACCGAGGCTTTTTTCCTGGTGGCCATCTTTGCCACCATATCGGAATTGAATTTTGCAGGGGTTTTTACCCAGATTGGGAATAACCTGCTGAATATTGGGTCCCCTGTGGTGACGGCCATTGGTGTACTCACCGGGAGCGCCCTCCTATCTGCGGTGGCGGATAATATTGCGGTCATGGACGTACTTACAAACTTAGTCTACTCCCACGAGCATTGGTCCCTTTTCGCCTTGGCCTCGGTGGTGGGCACGGCCTTGGGGGGAATGGGTTCTCCCATAGCCTCGGTCCAGGCGGTCATCATGGCAACGATCATTCGTCGGGTGCAGCATGTGAGTTTTGTAAGATGGATTTTCATCACTACCGGGTGGTTTTTGATCCTTCTCTTGTTTTCCCTTCTTATACTTTGGGGCTTATATGCTCTAGGGCTCCATCCTCAGTTCCCACCCTTGCCTCCCTTGGGTGTACAATCCTCCCATTGATGGGGGGGTGATCGTGGTTGTTTCGGAATATGTTCTTAAAAATTTAGAAAAGTTCACCGTGGGAGTTTTAATCCTTCAGATCGGTGTCTTCGTGGGAGATCTTTGGATTTACTGGGGACTGAAAAGTTTTTTTGCCTATCCCTTTGAGATTTTTTGTCCCTATGTCTTGATACCCGGGTTGAAAAAAATCCTGAGTCGTATGCCTGAAACCCTGTCCAAAGATCTGGTGATGTTAGGGGATTTCTCCTTGGTACTAGCGGGTCTTATGGTTTTAGCCCTCGTGGGTTTTCAGATCTTAAGTTGGTTTATTAAAGGACCGCTCACAGGAGGGGTTTTCTATATCCCTTCCTTAATTTTAGCGTTCCTTTGGGGGATGCGGGTTAAAACAACTGTGACGAACTGATTTCTCTGGGAGGGAATTGCCCTCCCAGAGATGGTTTTTTTACTCTTTTACAGCAACTTTTTTCTTGGGCCAGGGACCGGGCATTTCTGCCATATTCAGGGCGGCTCCCCAGAGTCCCAGGATGACGGAACAAGCAAAAGCCCCGGCATTCAACCCCATGAAAATTAATTCCAGGACGACATCTGTACGGAAAGCGGGCATAAAGGCCACCACCATCATTCCGATGGAAAGAATCAAGAAGAGACTGCCCACCATCATTTTGTTTTTAAGCATAATGGTGTTCAATTTTTTATACCGAACCTTTCCATCCAACAGACCGGAGAGAATACCTCCCAGAATCGTCAGGGGAAGAAGTACCGCCATGACCTCGAGGCCGGGGTATAAATAATCCCTATCCAACTCTGGAAACAGACCAGTAAATGTTAAAAATACCCGGATGGCTCCTAAGACGAACAAGACAAAACCAAAGGCTTGTGGGGCATGGACGATCACGGGATGCAAGTGCATCTTGAGGATTTTTCGTCTCTGGGCAGGAACCTTGTCCTCGTAGACTTCAAACATTTTTTCCGGCACTCCGCAAGCGGGGCATTCGTGGTACTTTCCTTCCTCCATCAGGAATCCACAGGCTTTACAACGGACCATATTTTTCATAGACACTCCTTTTCGTTATTTGTAAGTAGGCAGATTTTTAATATCCACCTTTCCCTTGAATATTTTATATATATAAATGGTATAGACTGACACGGCTAAAAGCACCAAGGGGGCTGCTACCCCTAAAAATACCAGGGTTCCTTCCGGAGCACTGGCTGCGATGGTTAGACCTGGGACTCCGCCAGGAGCACGGATAAGGTTGGGAAATTGGAGAATCCCCACGGAAACCCAGAAAAATCCCAATGTGGTTGCAGAGATCCCAAAAGCAAGCTTGCCTTGTGGTTTGACCCCATTTCCCCGCCATCGAAGGAGGATCTGACCCAGGATAAACAAAGACCCTGCGATCCAGAAGAAAGGTTTGGAAGATCCGCCATAGATCAGTGCGCTCCAGAGTACCCAGGTTATGGCGAGAACCAAGGTTGGGATCCAGATTATTTTAAAGGCTTTTACAGCTTTTGACCTGGCTTCTTCAGGGAGCTTTAGAGCCAACCATTGAGCCCCATGAACCAGGGTGAGGAGGGTGAGAAGGAGGGCTGTCACCAAGGCATAGGGGTTTAGGATGGAAAGCAGTCCACCTTCGAGCCAACCGGCTGGATTAACACCGTAACCTGCGATGGTATTCCCCAGCACCGCTCCAGGGAGCAAGATAGTTCCAAAACTGGCCAGGGCCAGGATAAAACCCCACAACCTTTTATCCTTACTATGGTGCCAGAGTTCAAAGGCAATGGGGCGGAAAATCAAGGCAACCAAGAGCAGCATTACATAGGGATAGAGTCCGCTGAGAATTTGGGTGAAAGCCAAGGGAAAGATGGCAAAGAGGGCTCCTCCGGCGGTGAGACCCCAGAGGGCATTCCCGTCCCAGACGGGCCAAAAAGTATGGATGGCCAGGATTTTATCCTCTTCCATTTTGGAAAAGAAGGGGGTGAGCATGGCCGCTCCCAGGTCAAAACCATCCAGTACGGTCCAAAGGAAAAGGGCTGACCCTAGGATAAGGAACCAAAGGGGTTGAAATATCTCTATGAGGGGAAAGTTCATTTGTGGTCTCCTTCTTCATGGGCTTCGATCAGGGCTTCCCGGGCAATTCGGGGGATCCACTTGGCAGCGATGAGGCTCAGGATGATGTAAACCAGAACAAAGAGACTCAAGGAGAAGATCACATACTCCCTGGGGATAGGGGAGAGACCGGACTCGGTTTTCATGAGTCCGTAGACGATCCATGGCTGACGGCCTACTTCGGCGACCATCCACCCCAGTTCCACCGCCAGGTAAGGTAGGGGAAGCATGAACATAAAAGCCGTCCAGACCCACCGTGGGAGATCCCATTTTTTCTTCCAGAGTATCCAAAGGGCGGCGAGAAATCCCCCTATCATGGTCACTCCGGCCATGACCATGAGGTGAAAGGCTTGGAAGAGGGGCTGCATGGGGGGCTCGTACCGCAGGTGGGCGTCTTGGTTTGTGGCTAGACCTGCTTTGCCCTGGGCTGTGAGATCATCCACACCCTGGACGACAGCATTGATATTCCATCCCTCTAGAACGCTGAGCATGTAAGGAACCCCAATACCATAGGTTTGTCTTTTTTCTTCGTCCATGACCCCTATCACGTACAAGGGGGCTTCGGTCTGGGTTTTGAAAATACCTTCCATGGCCGAGCTTTTCACCGGTTGCCATTTGGCCACCTGCATAATGTGCTCGTGACCGAAAACAGGTAATAATAAGGATGTTATGGCACCCAAAATCACGGCCATTTTAAAGATTTTTTTGGCAATGTCTGTTTTTTGACCTTTTCGGAAGAGCCAGGCTGCCACCACGAGAAACACCACGGAAGCGGTGGCCCAACTGGCGGTGGTGGTGTGGAGCACTCTTATTCCCGTGGTGGGATTAAAAAGGATTTTGAGTACATCGTCCATGACCACCCGGATGGAGGACCCGGGGACAAGCTGGGTAGAAGAGCTTACCAGGGCCGCGGTACCTCCGGCGATGGTTTGTTCCAGGTGGAACCCGTCGACGGCGGGAATGGGGATGCCCGAGGCCAGGGTTGCCAGGGAGTGGAAGGGGGCCTGCATCCAGCTGTTGGCGCTGAGGATGAAAAAACCACTGAGATGGCTTCCTAAAAAGACCAGGAAAGCGGCGAGCCAATAAACCTTGGGGCCGACTTTATTCCGTCCAAAGAGGAGTACTCCCAGGAAGAAGGCCTCGAGCATGAAGGCAATGACCGCTTCCAAAGTAAGATGAATACCAAAGACCGACCCGGCAAATTCCACAAACCGGGCCCAGTTGGTTCCGAAGGCGAAGGGCATGATGATTCCCGTGGCCACACCCAGGGCAAACACTATGGTCAGTAGTTTGACGGAAAACTCGGTGATGCGGCGGTAAGTCACGTCTTTCGACTTCAGATGAAGGCTTTCGGAGAGGAGAATCAGAAAGGTTAGTCCGAGGGTTGTAGCAGGAAAAAGAAAATGATAGCCCACGGAAAGACCGAATTGGATTCGGGAAAGAAGAAAGGCTAGCTGGTCGCTGGCGACCGGTAGAATGTCTGGAACCATGATTAATCCTTTTTAGAATTAGAATAAGATGTCCATCTCCAACGGAGGATTTTATCCCCTAAGTATAAGCAATGCGGTCAAGGCCAGGTTTAGGCCCCCGGAAGCCAGGATATTCATGGTCATGGTGCTTCTGAAATCCGCAGCATTTTCGTCCTTCCATACCCGGAGCATCCACATTCCCAGGTATACCAAGGCGGGGACGAGTCCGAACCCCAGGAGACTGAGACTCACTAATAATTCCTGGGGCATGAGGAAATAAAGAAAAAAAATAAAAACGGGAGCAGCAAGGGAGAAGGCTAGAACAGAGGAAACAAATGTTCCCTTGATCCCCACCCACAGGCTGTAGCTGGTTTCCCCCCGTCGGGAATCTTCCTTATGTTGGTAGACCTGGGTTAAGGGATAGACACCCCAGAGGATCAAGGCGGAAACCAGAGCCCCCAGGAGCTGGGTAGCCCAGGGTAATCCGGACCAAGTGCCGGGTTGAAAGACCCCTGCCCATTCTCCCGAAGAAAGGGGCCCATTTCCCGCCGTCCAGGCTACAGCTAAAAAGGTCAGGGAACCCTGACCAAAAATAATACATAGTAATCCTGCCAAAGGTTTGGCCTTCCATCGGGTCTTGTCCCAGCTATAGAGCTTGGAGAAAAGTCCGTAGAGGAACATGAGAAGGGCAAACCAGGGGCTGGCCATATATGCACAGATCAAACCTAAAAATTCCCAAACGAGACTGGTATGTAAAAGGGATTTATCCACAGGGGGAGGGTTTTTGAGGCCGCCGATGGGTCCTTCATCCTTATCATAAAAGGAGTTGAAGGCGTTGCTGGCGGAGTAAAGAAAAACATGAAGGCTGAGAAAGATCCAAAAAGTCCTTCCCCCATCCAGTGGACCGGCGGCGAGTAAACCCAGAAGCCCGATAGGGGCTAAAAATAAGGAAAAGGGCAGACGGAGATGAAGGAGCAGGTGAAGCGGCGACATAGAATGATTGTAAACCGGGATTTGATATTAGAGCAAGGTCTATTTAAAACCATTTTAAAGTGGTAAGATTTTACAATGATTTATGATGGATTGATAGTGGGTGCCGGTCCGGTGGGTCTTTTGTCGGCCAATTTTTTGGGCAGGGCTGGACTGAAGATTCTGGTGGTGGATATTTTGGAAAACCCCGTGGAAACCTCCCGGGCCATCGGTGTTACCCCCCCCACCTTGGATATTTTTAAGGATCTGGGGTTGGATCAACAACTCATGGATTCCGGAGTCCCGATTCAAAATGTAAAGGTCCATGGGAATGGGAAACTGCTGGGACAAGTGAACTTCTCACACCTAGAGGGGGCTTATCCTTTTATTTTATCGGTGCCCCAGATTCACACGGAAAAAGTCCTCGCCGGTGCCCTGGTAAACTATCCCCAAGTGGAAATCCGGCGATCAGCCCAGTGGATGAACCTGGAAAATCCAGCGGACGAGCCCCTTCTAATTTCCACAATCAAGACTTCTGAGGGATCTATCAAAATTAAAAGCAAATATATTTTTGCCTGCGATGGAGGCCGGTCCAGTGTAAGGGAGAATCTGAAAATGAGTTTTCCCGGCCATGATTATCCCTACACCTTCCTTATGGGGGACTTTCCCGACCCTACGGACTGGGGGCGGGAGGCTCGGTTGTTTTTCACTTCTCAGGGGGCGGTGGAATCTTTTCCCCTTCCCGCAGGGAAGCGGCGTTGGATTGTTCAAACTTCGGATTTTATAAAATATCCCGACAAAGATGAGATCTCCCGCCGGGTTTTTCAGCGTACAGGCCTGAGTTTGGATCCAGCTGGGCCCCAGTGGCAGAGCCCCTTTGCAGTCCGGCGACACTGTATGACCCAATTCCAAAAGGGGAATGTTTTTTTTCTGGGGGATGCGGCCCACCTCATGTCCCCCATCGGTGGGCAGGGGATGAATACGGGATTTGCCGATGTCCGGGACTTGATGCCTTGGGTGATAAAGTCTTTGAATTTCCCAAGCAACCCAGATAAAAAAATGGAAAAATTATGGAACCAAGCCCGACTGAAGGGATTTAAAACTGCTGCTGACAGGGCGTGGCAGGGGATGTTTTTAGGAACGAGAACTGGCGTCCTGCCAAGCCTCTTGCGAAATATAGTTCTCCGGCTTATGCTTAACGGACCTAGGAAGGGGCGGGTGCCTCTGGACTACGCCATGCTTACCATTCCCCAAGATCCGAGGCTTACCTTTTGAATAATCCTGTGTACATTCATGCCATCAGAACTCTTAATCCGCCCTATGCTCTGGACCAGACTAATATTTTAGAATTCATGACCCACCGGATGGCCATGAACCCGGAAGAAAATAAATTCTTGAAAAAAATCTACGAGGGTAGTGCCATTCAACGGCGTCACTCGGTTCTGCCGGACTATGGGAAAATCGTGGGTCAGGAGGGAGATTTTCTCCCTGCGGATTCCCAATTGGAGCCCTTTCCAGGTACCGGTGCGAGGAATGATATTTTTGCAGCCGCCGCGGAAGCCTTGGGTGTAGGGGTCTGTGGCGACCTGCTGAACTTAAAGTTTAATCCCAAGGTTGGTGGGCCTCCAAATGCCTTCCCTGGGGATGGTTCCCAGGCTCTTCCCGGCCCTCAGGCCGGTGAGCTCTCACCGGATTTTGATCCTGGAAAAATTACCCATTTGGTAAGCTTTTCCTGCACAGGGTTTACGGCTCCGGGATTTGAAATGTCCATTCAAAAAGCCCTGGGACTCCGGGAGAACCTTCAGAGGTTCCACCTGGGCTTTATGGGGTGCTATGCTAGTTTTCCTGCTTTGCGCCTGGCTCATAGTCTTTGTCAGTCCAACCCCGGAGCTGTGGTCCTGGTGGTGGGTGTGGAGCTTTGTACCCTGCATTTTCAAAAAACAAAAGATATGGACAATATGGTGGCCAATGCGCTCTTTGCCGATGGGGCCTACGCACTATTGGTGAGCTCCCAACCGGGACATTCCCAAAAAGCCCAACCCCTCTACTCTTTGGAGGGGTTCCTGACCCAGTTAATCCCCGGTTCTGAAGAACGGATGGCCTGGGATATCGGGGATCACGGTTTTGAAATGAAGCTTTCTTCCTACGTACCGAGGCTTATAGAAGGCCATTTGCCTGATTTGGCTAAAAAACTGCGGGAAACCTGGAATCTAGGGCAAGCGGATATCCTTCACTGGGCCGTTCACCCCGGCGGCCGGGCAATTTTAGACCGGGTTAAGGATAAGTTTGAATTAAAAGAAACCCAACTTCGTTATTCTTATAAGGTTCTCCAGGAATTTGGGAACATGAGCGCAGCCACCTTCGGATTTTTATTGGCTGAGTTGGCCAGTTCTGATGCCATACCCGGGCCCGTCTTCGGAGCCGCCTTCGGTCCCGGTCTCACGGTAGAAGCTGCCTTGTTACAATTAAAACCGAAAATTAGTTCACAGTCCAGGACCCCGGTTCTCCAAGGAGCCGTTTCTCATAAAAGACCCTGGAGGTTGAGGGCGGGGATTCTTTCCCCCGACCTTCCCCTGATCTGGCCGAATACCTCAAAAAGATGGGTACAGGAAGAGCTCATGGATAGGCCCGAGGTGGACAAATTAGCTCTCTGGCGTACAGTCCGGCAGTTCACCCATCTCAATCGGCTTTTTTCCTCCTACAAAGGGTTATTGAAGAGGGAAATCCTGAATAAAATGACAGATAAGGAACGAACCTATACCCTGGCGGATGTGGGAGCCGGGGGTGGGGATATCGCCCTGTGGCTCGCCAAAGAGGCCAGGTCTAGAGGTCTGAAGTTGAAAATCACCGCCCTGGAGCCGGATTGCAGAATCCTTCCCTGGGCACGGTTGGCGGCGGTGGATTTTCCTGAAATTACCTTTATCCAGGGGACTGCAGAAAAATTAGACGACGGTGGTCCTTGGGACTTTATCTTTTGTAATCATGTGATGCACCATTTGACGGAAACCCAGCTGAAGCATTTCTTTTATCAAGCCTCCCAGGCTCGGGTGAATGCGGTGCTGAGCGACCTGCGCAGAAGTCGTTGGGCCTATTGGGGGTATACCTTGGTATCCACCCTGTTTTTCATCACATCCTTGGTGCAATACGATGGCCGACTGTCCATTCTCCGGGGATTCCATAAAAAAGACTTGGAAACCCTCATCAGGGACGCCCAGGTAGAGACGAAGTTGGAGGTTCGAAGAGCCTTTCCCGCCCGATTGGTGATTACAAGGGGTTCTTCGAGTTTTTAAAGGTGCCCCAAGGAGGGTAATAATCTGGAAAATTGGGGGGGATTAAAGTATACTAGCTCTGCGGGATAGGATGAAAATGAATTTTTTTAGCCATAAAACGAGGTTCGGAGGGGCTTTGTGAAAGGAACCAGGGGAGTTAAGCTGATAATTTCTGAAATCCTCTTGATTCTCTGTGGTAATGATCTATCAGCCCAAACCTATAATCATCCTTCCTTAACCATTCTCTGTGAAGAAGATCCTCCGAACCAGTACAAAGATTCCCAGGGTGAGTTGACAGGTTTTATGGTGGAAATTTTTGAAGAACTTCAGGGGAGGGTGGGAAATCGGGATCCCATACGGATGGCCAATTGGGCTGGGGCATACGATATGGCAAAAAAGCTACCCAACGTGATGCTTTTTAACATGAGCCGAATCAAACTTCGAGAAAATCTTTTTCACTGGGTGGGACCAATTAGAGAGTCCTTTCACGGATTTTATGCCTTAAAGGAGAATCCACTGAAGATAAACACCTTGGAGGATGCTAAACTACTTCATTCCATCGGCGTTTATAAAGATGACTTCCGAGATCTATTTCTCACAGCACAAGGCTTTCAAAATTTGGATAGGGCATCCAGTTCAGAAGCTAATTTAAAAAAGCTCTTAGCGGGTCATATTACTATTATCGCCAATAGCACTTCCACCATAGATTCCCAATTGGCTAAATTAGGGGAAGCTCCCGCTAGGGTCAAATTACTGTTTTCCTTTATGAAGACTCAAAATTTCATCGTATTTTCCAAAAAAACAGATCCAGAAATTCC
>CAZUXL010000005.1:2026-3621 GCA_964624355.1 uncultured Spirochaetales bacterium | reverse complement strand
ATTCTTCACAAATGGTATCCTCTGGAAGGATTACCGGCGGTGGATTATACCCCTGAAAATTAAATGGTGTCTTGGTAAATCTACTTTTTAACCTGTCTTAATCGTTCCAGGGACCTGAGCTGCATGGTCATTTCAATCAATTGAGCCTGTACCAGGGCGTAGTCCAATCGTCCCGTTCTATCTTTCAGGGCCGCCTCTGCCTGGGTTTTTGCGCTTAGGAGGGCTGCTTCATCCAAGGTTTCCGCCCTCAGGGCTGTGTCCGTGAGCACTGTGACGATTTTGGGCTGAACTTCCAACAAACCCCCGGAAACATAGAGGTGGATATCCTCACCGCTCTCGGGTTTTATCACCAAATGACCCGATTTGAGGGTGGCGAGCAGGGGGGCGTGACCCCCTAAAATTCCCAATTCCCCATCGGTACACGGGGCAATTAAAATTCGAGCCTGTCCCTTCCAAATAACTCCGGAATTGGAAACTACTTCCAAATTTAAAGCCATGGACTAATCCTTTCCTGCGATCAGTTCCCCAGCTTTAGCCAGGGCTTCTTCCACGGTGCCCACCATGTAAAAGGCTTGTTCTGGCAAGGAGTCAAAATCCCCCTGGAGAATCCGGTCAAAGCCGTCGATTGTATCCTTTAGGGAAACGAAGCGGCCGGGAACGTTGTTGAATACCTCTGCCACATGGAAGGGCTGGGAGAGAAATTTTTGTATTTTCCGGGCTCGGGCCACGGTTAACCTGTCCTCATCCGAAAGCTCATCCATTCCCAAAATGGCGATGATATCCTTGAGTTCCTTGTACCTCTGGAGGACCACTTGGACTTTTCGCGCCACATCGTAGTGTTTTTGACCCACGACCAAGGGATCCAATTGCCGGCTGGTGGAATCCAAGGGATCGATTGCGGGGTAAATACCCATTTCCGCGATGCTCCGGGCCAGAACCACTGTGGCGTCCAAGTGGGCAAAGGTCGTGGCGGGGGAGGGGTCAGTCAAATCGTCCGCAGGGACGTAAACCGCCTGGATGGACGTGATGGAACCCTTTTTGGTGGAGGTAATCCGCTCCTGGAGGGTTCCCATCTCTTCCGCCAAGTTGGGCTGGTACCCCACCGCAGAAGGCATTCGTCCGAGCAGGGCTGAAACTTCCGTTCCCGCCAGGGTATAACGGTAAATATTGTCGATGAACAGGAGCACGTCCCGGCCTTCATCCCGGAAGTATTCCGCCATGGTCAGGCCGGTGAGGGCTACCCGGAGTCGGTTTCCCGGAGGTTCGTTCATCTGCCCGTAGACCAGGGCGACTTTGTCCAGCACCCCGGATTCTTTCATCTCGTGGTAAAAATCGTTCCCTTCCCGGGTTCGTTCCCCTACGCCCGCAAAGACCGAGTAGCCCTTGCTTTCGTAGGCGATATTCCGGATGAGCTCCATCATATTCACGGTTTTTCCCACCCCGGCGCCGCCGAAAAGTCCTACTTTCCCCCCCTTGGCGAAGGGACAGAGAAGGTCGATGACTTTGATTCCGGTTTCCAAAAGGGCTTGGGAACCGGTTTGCTCGTCAAACGCCGGGGGCTTGCGGTGGATTTCCCATTTTTTCGCGGTCACCAG
>CAZUXL010000005.1:0-2016 GCA_964624355.1 uncultured Spirochaetales bacterium | reverse complement strand
TTATCGATGGTTTGTCCCAGGACGTTCATGATCCGTCCCAGAGTTTCCTTACCCACAGGCACTTTGATGGGGCTTCCGGTGGAAAATACTTCCTGGCCTCTTTGCAGGCCGTCGGTGGTGCCCATGGCAATGGATCTGACCACCCCGTCACCCACCTGCTGCTGAACTTCCAGGACCAACCCGGCGCTGGGGATTTCCAAGGCTTCGTAGATCCGGGGGAGATTTTCTGTAAACTCCACGTCCACCACCGGACCAATGATTTGTATTATTTTACCTTTATTCATAGTCATTTCCTTTTGTTCAAACCGCTGCGGCCCCGGCCACAATTTCTGCCAATTCCTGGGTAATGGCCGCCTGTCTGGCCTTGTTGTAAATAAGCTGTAATTCTTTAGTCAGGGTACCGGCGTTGTCCGAGGCACTCTGCATGGCCACCATTCGTGCCGCCTGCTCCGAGGCCACATTGCCCAAAAGGGCGTGAAATACCGCGGCTTCCAAGTACCTGCGCAGGAGCTGATCCAAAACCTGAGCCGATGAGGGTTCATAGATATAATCCCAGGTTTGTTTGTGGACATCCTGGTCTGCACCACCGGAGCCCCAGGATTCCAGAGCTTGATGGGATACGGGAAGGAGGCGGAGAAGTTTGGGCTTTTGAACTAAGGCTCCGGCGAAGTGGTTCGAGGCTACCCAGAGGGAGTCCACCTTACCCTGGTCATAGAGCTCCTTCAAAGCGAGATAGACCCCCAGGGCGGGGGAAAAATCCGGGTTCTCACCGATTTTTTTATTTTGGGCGATCACCGGGACTTTCATTCCCAGGAACAAAGCACTTCCCTTGGCTCCCAATATCCCCCAATGGGTTTCACCCCCTTCCTTTTCCCAGACCTTGGACTGCTTGAAAACCAGGCGGTAAAGATTGGAATTCAATCCTCCACACAGGCCCCGGTCCGAGGTGATCATGAGAATGGCCCTGCGTCCGTCGGGCTTTTCCTCCAGATAAGGGTGGGATGAAGGAGTTTCCGCGTGGGTGAGGTGATGGATGATCCGGCTGACTGCCCGGGTGTACGCCCGATTCTTTTCCAGCCGTTCCTGGGTTTTTTTCATCTTTCCCGCGGCGATCATCTGCATGGCTTTGGTGATTTTTTGAGTATTCTTTATCCCGGCGATTTTTTCCCGGATTTCCTTACTGCCTGCCATGGGTTACCAGCTTCCGGTTTCCCGGAATTCCTGCAAGGCGGCCTTGAGGCCTTCTTGAATGGGCTTGTCGTATTCCCCGGTTTTATTGATGTTTTCCATGAGATCCCCATAATTGGAATCTAAAAATCCGTGGAGGGCCTTTTCAAAGGCCCCAATTTTTTCCACGTCCACAGCGTCCATGTAGCCCTGGGATACGCCGAACAAAGAAGCGGCCATGTGGGCAACAGAAAGCGGGGAGTACTGCTTTTGCTTCAGCAGTTCGGTGATTCTCCTGCCCCTTTCGATCTGGCTCCGGGTGGTTTCATCCAAATCCGAGGCGAATTGGGCAAAGGCCGCCAGTTCCCTGAATTGGGCCAGGCTCAAACGGATACCCCCGCCGAGTTTTTTAATAATCTTGGTTTGGGCGGCGCCCCCCACCCGGCTTACGGAAATCCCGGGATTCACCGCAGGACGGTTTCCAGCGTTGAAAAGGCTGGTCTCCAGGTAAATTTGGCCGTCGGTGATGGAGATCACGTTGGTGGGCACGAAGGCGGAAACGTCCCCGGCTTGGGTTTCTATGATAGGCAAGGCGGTAAGGGACCCTGTTTTTCCCTTCACCCGCCCGTCAGTGAGTCTTTCCACCTCTTGGGCGTTAATCCGGCTGGCTCTTTCCAATAACCGGGAGTGGAGATAGAAAATATCCCCCGGATAGGCCTCGCGACCGGGGGGGCGCCGGAGTAAGAGGGAAAGCTGGCGGTAAGCCCAAGCTTGTTTGGTGAGATCGTCGTAGATGATCAGGGCGTCCTCACCCTTGTCCCGGAAGTACTCCGCCATGGCGCAGCCGGA
>CAZUXL010000004.1:0-50739 GCA_964624355.1 uncultured Spirochaetales bacterium | reverse complement strand
TGATGAAAGAAAGCGCCGTAGCCCAGGGCAAAATTCAAGGTGTTCGGCAACTTTCTTTGGAATTCTCCACTAATATGGATGAAATAGCCCTGGGGACCCGGGAAATAAGCAAAGCCTCCTGGAGTATTCGGGAATTGAGTCAAAGTAATAAGGAAAGTATCGAAGAAGCCCGGACTGTGTCCCAAAGGTTCAAAGTCTAGGGGACTGCCCGGATTTCTTATTCTGAGCCCCCTTGAAACCACCGGACAACTCCGACCTTGCTTCTTTTTTTGTTATAGATCATGCCCCCGTTCCAGTACTCCAAGGCTGCAATGAGACTGTTTCCTCCGTCGTTGTCGTCACTTAAGGGACCTCGATAGGAGGCTAAGGTTAAAAACTTCTCAAAGTCCTGATGATGCAGGGCCGTCTGACGGGCTTTGAAGAAGATGTTCCATTTTTCCAATTCTTGAAATCCCACTCCTTCGTCTTCCACGATAAAACGAACTCTTTTTCTCAGGTCGTACCAAATCTTAAGTTTTTTTTCCGGATTACAGAGGTTCCCGTGTTTTATGCCGTTTTTGATAATTTCTGAAAGCTGTTGTTCCAGTAGATTGCCTTCTAAAAATTGCGATGGACAGTCTTTTAAGACTTCCCCGGTATAATCCCTTATTTTCTCATAATGACTGGGAAATTCCATATACTTCATTCCCTGGGCGTCAAAAAGTTCATTCATTTCATCGATGATCAGCTTGCGGATGACTAACATTATTTTTTACCTAGCTGGTCCCAAGCGTCCTGGGGGTGATCAAAAAGTTTCAAAAGGGTGATCACATTGCAAAGTTGAAGAACTTTTTTCGGTGTACCCCCGAGACCCGAAACCCCCACTGCCACGGATAAGCCTGCGGCATTTTGTAGAAGGCGGATGAGAACCCCCACCCCGGAGCTATCTAAATACACCAGATCCTGAAGGTCCAAAACAATCCTCTTGGCCCCGTTTTCCAAGATTTCCTTAAAGCAACCATTCACTTCTGCAGTGGCATAGAGATCCAGGTCCCCTTGGATGATCACTAAATAATCATGGATGTCTGGCCCCGCTTTGATAATTAGGCTCATTTTTTTCTCCCGGGTTGAAATTGCCCCAGGGATGTGAGCTTTTCGTTAATTCCGCAGGATTTAACCATTATTTCACATTTCCAATCCAAGCTCGGGACCAAGAGGTGGTTATGATACTCAAACTCTATAGTCCTGGAATTACCAAAGGCCAATCCATACAAAAGGTGGCCTCCGGTTTTTATTCCGTGGGACAAACAGTCAAGATTGCGGATCTGGCGGATTCCTTAGCCCAGATGTCCCAGGTTATGGCCGTGGCGGTGGTGGATCGGGATGGACACTCCCTGGGAATCATCACCCGGGTGAATCTTTTTGGTTTGTTGGGACGGGCCTTTGGACGGGAGGTCTTGGGAAAAAAAACCGTGGACCAGATTCTCGAACCCGCCCGGTCCTTCGATACCAGCGACAATTTATTTTTTGTGTCGGAAAAACTTCACGAAGGACTGGATAAAGCACTCATCACCTATTACCTGCTTCGGGGAAATTCTGGACGATTTGAGGGCATTTTTTCATCCCAGGACCTGCTTCTCTACATTTCCCACGTGGTGCAGACGGATATTGAACTGGCCGGGCATCTTCAGGACCGGCTTATGCGGGGAGGATTGGACAGGGATTTGGAAGGGGCTCAGATTAAGGGTTTTTCCCTTTATGCCAAAGGGGTGGGGGGAGATTTTTACCAGGTTCAAAAAATTGGCAAGACCCAATGGTTTTTGACTCTCTGCGATGTCTCAGGGAAAGGTGTCGCCGCATCCTTTATTACCGCCCTTCTCTGGGGACTTATTCGTATGTACGATTTTTCCCAGGGCATGAAGAATTTGATAAAAAAGCTCAATGAATCCATTATCGAATCCTTTCAATTGGAAAAATACTTCACCGGATTCTTTATCAACTTTGATACGGCCTCCGGACGGTTGGTTTGGGCAGATATGGGACACAGCCACGCCTACCTTCGCAGGGGGGACCGGGTCCGTCCCTTGAGGGGGGAAAAGATGAATCTTCCCGTGGGATTGGATTTAAACTTGGACCCCTTTCTTTATCAGACGGTCCTTAAGCCCGGGGAAGAGCTTTTGGTTTTTACCGATGGGTTGGTGGAGCAGTTGGACGCCCAAGGGCAGGAGTACGGCGAGCAAAGACTTCTTACCCATTTTCAAGCCGGAGGAGACTTTATGGAAGCTCTCATTCATGACTTTACCAGGTTTAAAAATGATCTAGCCCTTCACGATGATACCACAGTTTTGCATATGGTCTACCAAGGCAGTCCGGTAAGGGCTTTCCGTAAAACGTTTCATAATCCACTTGCGAGTCCTGGGATTTCCGTCTAAAATGCCTTCATTACTTGGAGGATTAATTGATGAAATTCACTCGCGGCAGCGGCGTTCTAATGCACCCCACATCCTTCTCCGGTCCCCATGGGATTGGGGATATGGGGGTTGAATCCAGGAGATTTGTGGACTGGTTGGTTACTGCCGGACAAACTCTATGGCAGGTTTTACCCCTCGGACCCACAGGTTACGGGGATTCACCCTACGCCTCTTTCTCCACCTTTGCCGGACAACCTCTGATGATTTCCCTGGATGAACTGGTTCACTTGGGAGACTTGCACCCAAATGATCTCCACAATCTCCCCACTTTCCCCTCGGGAAAGGTGGACTTTGGTTGGGTTCAGTACTGGAAAAAGCCGATTTTAAATAAGGCCGCGGAGAATTTTTTAGCCAAAGCGTCCCCAGAAAGAAAAGCACAATTTGAGAAATTCGTAAAAGAAGAATCCCACTGGCTTGAGGACTTTGCCCTCTTTATGGCGGTGAAGGATCACTTTCAGGCCATAGCGGACAAGGATAATCTCATGGGCAAAATGTGGTCCAACTACTGGGACTCGGATATTGCCCTCAAAGAACCCAAGGCTGTAAAGGCTTGGTCCGAGAAGCTCTCGGCGCAAATTTTGTCCATAAAAGTCATTCAGTGGTACTTTTACACCCAATGGCTGGCTCTAAAAAAATATGCCAACGATAAAGGAATCCAGATAATTGGGGACATCCCTATTTTTGTCGCAGCGGATTCCGTGGATGTTTGGGCTAACAAAGAACTTTTCCACCTGGACAAGGCCGGCCAGCCTCTTCTGGTTGCCGGTGTCCCTCCGGACTATTTTTCCGCCACGGGCCAACTTTGGGGTAATCCCCTTTACAAATGGGATGCTCACAAAAAACAGAAATTCCAATGGTGGATCGATCGGGTCCAAGGTGTTCTAAAACTGGTGGATATTTTGAGGATCGATCACTTCCGGGGGTTTGAAGCCTACTGGGAAATTCCCGCGGGGAAACCCACCGCCATCGACGGCCGTTGGGTAAAAGCACCGGGGATGGAACTTTTCGAAGCCATCAAGAAAGCCCTGGGACGACTTCCCATCATCGCCGAAGATCTGGGAGTCATCACCCCGGAAGTGGAAGAAATGCGGGATCACTTTGAATTCCCGGGGATGAAAATACTCCAGTTTGCCTTCGATTCATCGGAAGCCGGTGCCTCCGGCGACAATCCCTTTTTACCCCACAACTACGTTCAAAACTGCATCGTCTATACGGGGACCCATGACAATGATACAGCCCTGGGCTGGTACCGCAGTGTGCCTGAAGGGGACCAAAAACTAGCCCGGGACTATGTTCATGCCCACGAGGAAGACGTGGTCTGGGGATTTGTCCGGGCTTGCATCGCCTCCACAGCCCGATGGTCCGTGGTACCCATGCAAGATCTACTTAATGTGGGAGCCGATGGGCGGATGAACACCCCCTCCACACTCAGTGATAAAAATTGGAGTTGGAGAATCCTTTCCGGACAGGTTCCAGAAGATTTGGCTTCAAGACTCCACCATATCACCAAACTTTATGGACGAGCTCCGGTTCGGAAGTAGGATTAAGATAATGAACCTTTACCTGGTTCGCCACTCCAAAGCTGAAGTCTCCCATTCCCGGGGCGATTCCTTTAGGAAACTCTCGGAGAGGGGATGGCAACGGCTTGCGGACGTGGCAAATCAGGTAAAGACCATGGACTGGAAACCCGGACTACGGATCACCAGTCCCTACTTAAGAGCTCGGGAGACCGCCGAAGGATTTTCTAAAATACTGGATTTCGGCACCTTTGCCTTGGAACCGTCAAGTTTATTCACCCCTGAGGGAGATCCACAGGAAGCCTTAACGGAAATCCAAGGATGGGTGAACCGGGGATTCGATTCGATCTGGGTATTCACCCACAACCCTTTTGTCACCGATTTCGCCCGATTGCTGGTCGCCCCCTCCTCTTATGACCGATTGAATTTTCACACCCCGACGGTTCTGGCTTTAAAGTTCTCCCATGACCTTCAGCCCCATGGGGGAGAAATCCTTTGGCTGGTTCATCCCGGGGAATTTGACTAGTTATACGAAATTTTTCTATTGTCCTTAAAAGAGGTCTAAATTGAAACTTCCGTCACTTTCCATTACCGGCAAACTTCTTGTGGGAGTGATGGGATTCTGCATTTTAGTTCTCATCTCTTATGAGGTAATTCTTTTGGGAGTCAACATTCACAAGGATATGGATTCCTTGGAAAGGGAGGAGACACATGCCATGGCTTATCTGGAATCCTTTCTTGAATCCACCTTATGGAATTTGGACGTTAAGACCACCAACCTTTTATTAGAATCCGTGGTTGCCTCCCCCAATATTAAAAGCGTGATGGTTTACACCGAAGATTCCAGAACTGTGTTTTCCTCCGCTTTAGCCAAGGATTTTCAAGAATCCCAGGATCCTCCTTTCCTCTACAAGCTTTTTCTCGTGGATTACCTAAAAACAAAATCCCAGGAGATTCGACGGGGAGAGAAAATCCTAGGCACCTTTCTTGTGACCTTCTATTTTTCTGCTTTGAATGAGGAATGGCAGTATCTGTTGTGGAGAATTATGATCGGCGTGATCAGTTTTGCGCTGGTACTTTCATTCACCCTCATCCAATTGGTTAAGAGGACTTTCCAAACCCCCCTTAACTTGATTTTACGAAGACTGGATTCCCTGAATAAAGGAGAATTTCCTGAATTGCCTCTTTCGGAGAGACGGGATGAAATGGGGAAACTTGCCAGAGGCATTAACCAAATAACCACCGAACTTCGAAGGCTGAACAGTCGTCAGGAGTCCACGAATGAACGGCTTCAATTGGCTTCTTCCCTGGGGAATTTGGGAATCTGGGATTGGGATCATGACTCTAAAGAATTGAAATGGGATCTTAGTATGTATTCCCTGTATGGAATGACCCCCGGGGATACGGATGTAGTTTACGACTTGTGGAAATCGGCCTTATATCCCGATGACCGGGAAAATGCCATTAAGGATTTCCAAGCCACCATTAAATATGAGCAGGAATACCATAGTGAATTTCGGATTCAAAGAGCCGGAGACGGGGTTCGTTGGATAAAAGCCCGAGGGGTGACATTTTTTGATGAAAAAGGAAAGGCCCTGCGTACCATGGGAATAAACAGCGACATAACCGATCTACGAACCCAGGCAAAAAAAGATTTGATCACATGAAGCCCTTCGGCTTGTAAGTAGACACAAATGTACTATCCTTACAATTAGAGGGTAATACAATGAAAACGATGTGGATTGGGATATTTTTCACCCTAATTATGAGTTTATCCTGGGCCCAAGATCTGGTTATCGCCGGAATACCTGAAGAACCGAACCGTTGGGTCACCCCCGAGGGTAAGATAGTCGGTTTGGATGTGGATATTATCGATTATATCATGAAGAAATTAGGAGTGCCCTATCGAATTGAACTGGTGGCTTCTTCTTCCCGGTTGGAAGCGAATGCCAAGGCTGTACCAGCGGTCTATGATATGATTTTCACTTATTCCTTTAATGAAGATCGAAATAAATATCTTTTCTATCCCCAGGAATCCCATATCAGTTTTAACTGGAACTTTTTTTATTTAAAAGAAAACGAGGGAAGGTATAAATTTAACACTTATGGGGATTTAGCCCCCTGGATCATCGGTATTACCAAAGGAATTTCCTATTCCGACGAATTCAATGCTGCAATAAAATCCGTTCCGTTAAAAATAGACGAGATATTTTCCAATGAACTTCAGCTGGATAAACTCGTGGCAAAAAGGTTCGACCTGGTCCCCCTGAATACCAAAGCTACCCTCTATGAAGCCCAAAAATCAGGATTACTGAGTAAAATTACCTTCCTCCCTAAACCAATTAAGGATAGGGAATATTTTAATACCTTCGTGAGGGGATCAAAATATCCGGGGCTTTTGGAACTCTCCATCAGGTACGATGGGGTCTTAAAACAAATGAAGGCCGATGGAACCCTGGCAGGTATTTTAGCCAAATATGGAATGAGGTAGCTACCCATCAGAGTTCTTCGGTTCGGCAGAGTTTTGACAACCCCGGGTAGTCTAGAATTTCCACCCAGCCCCTTCCGGACCGGATGAGACCGCTTCTTTCAAAGGAAGCGAGTATCCTGCTGGCAGTCTCCAAGGTCAGCCCAGCCAGGGAAGCCAGATCCTTACGGGTGATATTGAAGGGTATGAGATCGGGATAGTCCGCTTTCCCAGGTCCTTTGGAGTGGAGGAACTCCAGCAGGTAGGCTAATTTGTGATCCGCCGCATAGGATCCCAGATGAATAAACCTCTCGTGGAGCTGGTTTAATTTTCCCGTCATGGAATCCAAATAGGTGGAGGAAAGATCTGCATCCCGGCGAAGAAGTTCCTGCAATTTCGTACTGTCCATGTAAAGTAAGCAGGATGTGGTCATGGCTTGAATTTGGTCGGGGTAAACAAACATCCGGACCCCAGGGGCGTCAGGGAATCCATAATGGAAGAAATCCCCTTCGACCAGAATATCCAGAATGGCAAATTGATCATCCTTTACATAGCGGAAGACTTTAAGAGCGCCGGCGGCCACAATTCCGAAAAGACCCTGGTTTAAAGCCAGGGGAGACAGTTCATGCCCTTCTTCCATGTTTCTGCTGGAAAAGGAGGACTGGAAATCGTCCATGGTGGCTGCAGATGCCTTTTTAAGAAAGGAAAGGCTGGAAATTATCTCCCGCCTCCGGGGTGCGGTACAATGGCAGAGTTTCGGGTGGAGGATTTTGTGGATGGATTCCATGGGTCAATTATAACAAAAAACCGGGTTAAGAAAAGTCTTGGAGGGGATTTCTTTGATATTTCTCAAGGAATTATCCCCAGGTTTGAATTAAACTGATGAGGCATAAGGGAGATCAGCCATGGGAGAACAAATTATCCGTACCACCTGCAGTTTCTGCAGTATCGGTTGCAATCTGGACATCCAGGTGGTGGATGGGAAACCGGTGAAGATTCTTCCCGCCAAAGACTACCCGGTCAACAAGGGGAAAACCTGTACCAAGGGCTTCAATATGATCAAAGCCTTGGAAGCGGAGGACCGGGCGCTTTATCCCCTGGAAAGAAACCGTGAGACCGGCGTGACCACCAGGTTGACTTGGGATGAAGCCTCGGAACTTTTTGTTAAGAAATTTAAGGCCGTGAGGGACAAATACGGACCGGAAAGCATCGCTTTTATTTCCACAGGTCAGCTGCCCTTCGAGGAGCTGGCCCTTTTAGGCACCGTGGCCAAATTCGGTATGGGTTTCCGCCATGGGGATGGGAATACCAGGCAGTGCATGGCCAGCGCCGTGGTGGCATACAAGCAGTCTTTTGGGTTTGATGCTCCGCCTTTTACCTACCAGGATGCACAGGAATCCGATGTGCTGGTCTTCATCGGCTCCAACTGCGTCATCGCCCATCCCATCCTTTGGCAGAGGGTGAAGGCCAATCCCCATAATCCCCAGATCATTGTGGTGGACCCCCGGCACACCGAAACGGCGAAGGAAGCTAATCTACACCTCCCGATTGAACCCAAAAGCGATCTTACCCTGCTTTACACCCTGATCCACATGTTCATGGAAAGGGGTTGGTTGGATCCCCAGTGGTCAGCGGAAAATTCCGCGGGGATGGAAGAACTGAAAGCCCATGTCCAGGAGTTTACTCCCCAGGCTTCGGTGAAAATCACTGGAATCAGCCTGGATATGCTGGAGGACATGGCTAATAGGATCCACGAAGGAAAGAAGGTGAGTTTCTGGTGGACCATGGGGGTGAATCAGAGCCATCAAGGGGTTCGGACGGCCCAGGCCATCATCAACCTCTGCCTGATGACGGGAAATATCGGGCGGCCCGGGACAGGACCCAATTCCATAACCGGACAGTGCAACGCCATGGGTTCCCGGATATTCTCCAACACCAGCAGCTTATTGGCTGGGCATGATTGGACAAAGCCCGCTCATAGGGAGAAAATCGCCCAGAGGCTGGGAATATCTGTGGAGAAGATAGCCCAGGACGCGGGTAAAAGTTATGAACAGATACTAGAAGCCATCGAGGACGGTACCGTAAAAGCCCTTTGGATCGTCTGTACCAATCCCGCCCACAGTTGGATCGATAAAAATAGTTTCCTAGGCAGGATGAAAAGCCTGGAATTCTTGGCCGTCCAAGATCTTTATCATACAACCGAAACCGCTCAGCTGGCGGACCTCATCCTTCCAGCCGCAGGGGCCGGGGAAAAAATTGGAACCTTTATCAATTCCGAACGGCGGCTGGGGATTGTGCAGAAAGTGAAAGAGGCTCCTGGGGAGGCTCTGAGCGATTATGAAATTTTCAAGAAATTGGCGGTGGCCTGGGGGTGCGGCGACCTGTTGGACCGATGGAAGACTCCCCAGGATGCTTTCCGCCTGCTTCAGGATCTTAGTGAAGGCCAACCCTGCGATATATCCGGAATCCCCAGTTGGGAATCCCTGGTTACAGCTGGGGGCATTCAGTGGCCGTGGACCAAGCTTCAGGCTGCAAATTCGCCTGAAGGGATTCCCGTAGGCTCCGATGTGGAGAGGCGGCTGTTCGCCGACGGGCGGTATTTTACCCCCGATGGTAAAGCAAAGCTGCTATTTACCGACGTGGTTCCCCTGCCGGAACTCCCTGATGATACCTATCCCTTTTTTCTGCTCACGGGCCGGGGGACCATGCATCAGTGGCACACCCAGACCCGGACCGGGAAGGTGGAAATTTTGAAAAAGATGTACCCCCAGGAAAGTTATGCGGAAATCCATCCCCAGGATGCCGAGGGTCTGGGGCTGGCGGAGGGGCAGAAAGTAAGGGTTACCAGCCGCCGGGGTACGGTGGTGGTAAACGCCCTTATCAAGGATTCGGTCAGGCCCGGTTTTGTGTTTCTGCCCATGCACTACCAAGACGCGAACTACCTCACCTTTCCTGTTTTTGATCCCCACAGCAAACAGCCAGGGTATAAATTTGGGGCAGTTAGGTTAGAAAAAGTCTAAAGTAATGAGAATTCTAGAAAAGGTCTGTTTCCCAGTTGAGAAAAATGGGATATTTTAAGCCCATGACCGCTTCGAATACTCTCCAGGACCGATTGGGCCGTCCCCTCAGGGACTTGCGAATATCCCTGGTGGACAACTGCAATTTCCGGTGCCCCTATTGCATGCCCCGGGACCTTTTTCCCGAGGACTTTCCCTTTCTCCAGGGGCGGGATCTTCTGAGTCTGGAAGAGCTCAGGGTTCTGGTGGATGGTTTTCGACAACTGGGTTTGGAGAAGGTAAAATTGACCGGGGGAGAACCCCTTTTGCGGCCGACTTTTGTTTTGGATTTGGTCCAAGCTTTGAGGCATGATCACCCGGAGCTGGAGCTGGACTTGATCACCAACGGATGGCATCTCAAACCCCTGGTAGGCCGGCTGAAGGCTGCCGGGTTGGATAGGATCAATATTTCCCTGGATTCTTTGGATGAGGTAACCTTCGGGCAGCTCAATGGGAAAGGTCACGCCCTGGCACCGGTATTGGAAGCTATCGAAGCCTCCTCAGCGGGAGGATTCAATCCGGTGAAGGTGAACATGGTGGTGATCCGCGGGGTAAATGACCGGGAGATCCTGGATATGGCGGAGTATTTCCGCCGACCGGGGTTTATCCTGAGGTTCATTGAGTTCATGGATGTGGGGACCATGAATGGCTGGTCAAAAGAAAAAGTAGTCCCCTCCCGGGAAATTTTAGAGCTTCTATGCACCCGGTACACCCTGGAGCCCCTTACCAAGTCCCATCCGGGGGAAACCGCCGACCGGTGGGCTTATACCGGCGGTACCACGGAGGTGGGATTTATCAGCTCGGTTTCCCAGCCCTTTTGCGGCGACTGTTCCAGGGCTCGGCTCAGCGCCGACGGAAAGCTGTATACCTGCCTATTTTCCAAAACCGGTTGGGACTTGAGAAAACTTCTGAGGGAAGGGGCTAGGGCCAAAGATGTGGCAGATACTGTTCGGGACATCTGGCAAGGCCGTATCGACCAGTACTCCGCCTTGCGGTCTGGAAAGCCTGGCGGGAAAACAAATGTAAAGCCCGAAGACCGGATAGAAATGTTTTACATCGGAGGATGAATGCTGACCCATATCGACGAAAATCTTAATCCTGTGATGGTGGATGTCTCGGAAAAAGCCGTGACACTACGGACCGCCGAAGCGGAATCCCTGGTTTACCTGCCCCTACCTATTATCCCGGATCTTCGCCATGGAGGCGACCTGGTGGGACCCAAGGGACCGGTGTTCCATACGGCGGTGGTGGCAGGAATCATGGGGGCCAAGAGGACCTGGGAACTCATTCCCATGTGCCACCCCCTACCGGTGGAGAAATGCAGTATCCACTTGGAAATTGTTTCGGAAACGGAAGTTAGGGTTACCTGCACAGTGTCTGCCACCCATAAGACTGGGGTGGAGATGGAGGCTTTGACCGGGGCTTCCATCGCAGCTCTGACTCTCTATGACATGGTGAAGGCCTTGAGTCCGGCCATTGAGATCCGGTACACCCGGCTTTTGACCAAAGAAGGCGGTAAGAGGTCCTACCACCGTGGGTGAAGGCTTTACCTTCCATCCCCTGGAGGTCTCTTTTTCTGGATATTCCGGATCCGGGAAGTCCACGCTTATTTCCAAATTGATCCCCCTACTCGGGTTGGATCTGGCTTACATAAAACACGATGTCCATAAATTTTCCATGGATCATCCAGGCAAGGATACCTACGTAGTCAAAAAGGCGGGTGCCGTCCAGGTCTTTATCTCCAACGACCAGGAGCAGGCGCTCCTAAAAACCGGGGGTCTAAATCTGAAACTTGCGAGCCTGGAATTCCTTGAGTGCGATGGGGTGATCGCCGAAGGTCACAAAACCTCCGACCTGGGAAAAATTTTGGTACTGGACAAAGAAGGCGCTCTTTTAAAAGATCCGGCTTTTCAGAATCAGATCCCCCTGGCAGTGGTGGGACCAGACCCGGAATCTCCGGCCTTGCCGTGGAAAGTGCCTTATTTTTCCAGGGATGATGCTCCAGCTGTGGCTACTTTTCTGAAAAACCATTGGGAACGGATTTTGGATCAGCGTCCGTTGTACGGCCTGGTTCTTACCGGGGGGCGCAGCCAGCGGATGGGCCAGGACAAGGCGAGTCTAGATTATCACGGTCAATCCCAAGTCCGCAGGGCGGTGGACCTGCTGAAGCCCTTTTGTACCCAGGTTTTTGTTTCCTGTCGGGAGGATCAAGCCCAGGACCCCGACCGGAGGGATTTTCCCCAGATCCGGGACCGGTTTCTGGACTTTGGTCCCTTGTCGGGAATCCTTTCAGCCCAGTTCCAGGAACCCGGGGCTGCCTGGCTGGTAACCGCCGTGGATCTCCCGAGCCTGGATCATTCCACCCTGGAGTTTTTGATAAAGCATAGAAATCCTTTCAAATTCGCCACAGCCTTTAGGGGGTTCGAGGATCTTCCCGAGCCTTTATGCACTGTCTACGAACCGAAGAGCCGTCAGCGGCTTCTCCAGTTTTTAGCCCAGGGTTACCGGTGTCCCCGGAAGATGCTGATCAATTCTCCTGTCCAGGTCCTGGATCCCCCGGACCCCCGCACCTTGCAGAACATCAATTCCCCGGATGAACGGGAAAGGATTTTGAATGATATCCGTCGATGAAGCGCAGGCTCTGATCCGTGGACACCTACCTGGGGATCGCCAATGGGAAACGGTAACGTTGAACCGGTGTATAGGACGGGTTCTAGCCCAGGATGTGTGGGCGGACAGGGATCAACCACCCTTTGACCGGGTGGCCATGGACGGAGCGGCCTTCACCTGGGATGATCTGGAAAAGAAACTGGAAATTTATCCAGTGGAAGGACTGCAGAAGGCAGGTGATCCCGTAATAGCCAAAACCGGTTCAGGGACCTCCCTGGAAGTGGCCACAGGAGCGGTGATGCCCCAGGGCTGGGATACGGTGGTCCCTTACGAGGACCTGATGAAAACCCCCCAGGGGTTTTCTTTGAAATTTAGAAAGCCCCCCAAGCCTGGTCAAAACATCCATTTCCAAGGGAGCGATTACAAAGCCGGCGATCGGCTTTTACCACCTGGAACCCACCTGGGGACCGGTCATATCCATATTTTGGCCACCGTGGGCATGGTTCAGGTACCCGTTTGGAAGCAGGCAATTTTTTCTCTGGCTTCCACCGGGGATGAGCTGGTGGAGCCTTCTGCCCAGCCCGAAGCTCATCAGATCAGACGTTCCAATACACCAGCCATGGAAGCGGAAGCGTTGACCTGGGGCCTGGTTCCCGAGGCCTGCTTTCATCTGCCCGATAAAAAAGGCCCCTTAGCAGAGGGGATTTCCCGAATGCTGGAGACCTCTGATGTGGTGGTACTCACCGGTGGGGTCTCCCAAGGGGCCTTCGACCTGATTCCCGTAGTCCTTACTTCCCTGGGCTGCCGGGAGGTCTTCCACCAGGTGGCCCAAAAGCCGGGAAAACCCCTGTGGTTCGGTGTGGGACCCCGGGGGCAGCTGGTCTTCGGGCTTCCCGGGAATCCTGTTTCCAGTCTTTTCAGCTTCCGCCGGTACGTGATTCCCGCATTATTAGCCTGGGAAGGGCGAAGTCTGCGGGTTCGCCAGGAAGTGGTTCGTGGGTTGTATTCTGGCCGCTCTGGGGGAACCCACTTTCTCCCGGTCCAGTGGGGGGACCAAGGCTTGGAGCTTCTCCCCGCCGCCGGTTCTGGAAATTTTTTCCACCTGGCGGATTCCGACGGTTTTGTGGAGGTCCGGGAGGATTTTAACCCGGGCATCTTGCCCCAGGTGCCCTTTTATTCCTGGGGCTTGAGAAAGGAGGGTTGATGAAAGTAAAAATCCGGTATTTTGCCCAGCTCCGGGACCAGGCCTGTACGGACCAGGAGGTCTTGGAGACCGACGCCCGTACCCCAGGGGAACTGTATGAGATTTTAAAGGTTCGCCATGGGTTCACCCTGAATCCCGGCCTCGTTCGAGCCGCAGTGAACGATGAATTTTGCGCCTGGGACCATCCCCTGGAAGCGGATAGTCTGGTGGTATTCATACCCCCGGTGGCAGGGGGCTGAGATGGAGTCCATTAACTTATTTTTTTTAACCACCGAAGCCCTGGAAACTCTTCCCTCTCTTGATGTCCCTGAAGGCGCCGGGGCTGTGGTATCTTTCTTAGGCCGGGTGCGGAACCACAACGAAGGCCGGCGGGTCCTGTCCCTGGAGTACGCTGCTTACCAGGAGCTGGCGGTGAAGGAAGGCCGGCGTATTTTGGAGGAAGCGTCCCAGCGGTTTCCCCTCCAGGCCCTGCGGGCGGTTCACCGCACAGGGCATTTGAAGATTGGAGATGGTGCTGTGGTGGTGGAAGTGGCCTCCAGCCACCGGGGGGAGGCCTTCGACGCTTGCCGTTGGATCATAGATGAGATCAAGGAAAGGGTGCCGGTCTGGAAAAAAGAATACTACGAGGAAGGGGAACCGCAATGGGTGATCTGCAGCCACCGCCACGACCATTCACCGGACCGCTGAATCCAGAGAAAACCTACTACGACCGCCAAAGCAGGGTCACTGGTTGGGGCCCTGAGGGGCAGCGGATTCTTTCGAAATCCTCGGTTCTGATTGTGGGTGCCGGCGGCCTGGGCTGTCCTGCGGCCTTGTATTTGGCCGGGGCTGGGGTAGGGCGACTGGGGATTGCGGACCCGGATCGGGTATCCTTGTCCAACCTTCCTCGCCAGACCCTTTTTTCCCCCGGTGACATTGGCCGGAACAAGGCCGCCGCTGCCGCCGAATTCCTGAAAAATCACAACCCCTATATAATGGTGGAGGCCTTGGAAGAACGGATTGGTAGGGACAACCTCCGGGAACACCTGGCAAAATGGGACTTGGTGGTGGATGGAAGCGACAACTTCGAAACCAGATTTCTCCTCCACGATGGAGCCCGGGCGGCGGGAAAACCTTTGGTCACCGCCAGCCTCCATCAGTGGGAAGGCCAGATCCAGGTTTTTGATTTCCGAACGTCCCAGCCAGGGTGCCTTCGGTGTCTCTACCCCCAGGCACCCGAAGACGGCTGTGTAGCCAACTGCGCCGATATCGGGGTAGCAGGGGCATTGGCGGGGATACTGGGGTCCCACCAGGCCCTGGCGGCGGTACAGCTTTTACTCGGGTTGGGGGGCTTACGCCGGGGGGAAAGTCTACTATACGACTTTCGGGATTGGAGTTCACATAAACTTAGGTGGAAACCTGATCCCCTTTGCCCCTGTTGTGGCCATCCCCCAAGCTGGGATTTTTTAAAGGCAATCCCCCCGGCACCCCGGGAAGGAATCTGGGAAAACCTCAGTCCTGAACAGTGGCCTGTGGCCGTTGACCTGCGGCCATCGGAAGAGATTCAACCTCAGGAATGGGATTTTCTCCAGGCTGCCGGATTCCGGGTGATTTCCCTCCCCCTGAGTTCGTGGCTCCTGGAGGGTATTAACCTCCCGGAAGGTCTCCCTCCAGGACCCATCCTATTGGTATGTCGGACCGGTGTGCGGAGCCATGCCCTTCAAAAGGAAATGGAGGCTTCTTGGCCGGGACGTTTCCTCTCCTTGGCAGGAGGGATGGAAGGATTGGAACGGCTGCTCTAAAGGAATCGTTTGAATAGAACACTATTTTCCAAATGAACGTGACGGTGCATGTCCTGTTCAAATTCCGCCAGGGTAACCATAAACTTCCTATAGGTCAGACAGGCCCAATCGGGAATGGAGAAATCATTAGTGAGGGTTCTGATTCTTACAAGGGCTTCCCCAGCAGCTTCATGCTCAGTCTGAAGTTTCAACAAAAGAAGTTCAAGCCCCGCTCTGTTATCCTGATCAATGGTACTCTCCAGGAAGGGGAAAAGGTCTTTTTCTTCGGTTTGGAGGTGTTCAAGGAGTTCCTGGGCTAGGGTCCGGATCTCGGTTTCCAAGTCCCAAAGAAAATGTGTTGACATCTGGTGGGCAGCGGCAACCTTGGAGGAGAGCGTTTGGATTTCGGGGAGTACTTGCCGGAGGTAAGCATGGTGGGTGTATTTGATGTGATAAATGAGTTTGGAGGTTTCGTATTCAGCGGGGTTTTCCACTACTGCGCCTAGTAGTTCCTGGGTTGCTTTCTGGGATTTCAGGGCAGTTCGTAGTATGAGAGTAAGAATTGTCCGACCGTCCAGACCTTTTTCTTTGGACGCCTGTTCTAGGGATCTTTCTCCCTTGCAGCAGAAATCCAGACCCCAATCTTCCAGTAGGGGCGTCAGAAGGGGAAATTGGGCTACCAATTGTCCCAAAGTCGTTGTTAAAGTGATGTTCATCTAAAATCTCCTAGAAAAACATTCTACCCAAGTCCCCCCGGGGCGTCTTTGCGAATCCGCAATGAAGGTTTTTTTTCGTGTATTTGACAAAACGCAAATATACTTCCTCTGTCCGCATCTATAATTGGTTTAGATCATAAGGGGAAAGAATCATGGCAGAAAAAAACAGCAACACTTGGCTCAAGGATTGGGAACCGGAAAATCCAGAATTTTGGACCCGGGAGGGAAAGAAACTGGCGTATCGGACTTTGACGGTTACAACCATCAACCTGATGCTTGCCTTCATCGTCTGGTTCGTGGTTTCTGCCCTGGTGGTGCGTCTTCCCCAGCTCGGGTTCAAGCTGGACACCGCCCAATTATTCTGGCTCACAGCCATGCCCGGTCTAGCCGGCGGAGCTTTACGGCTGGTGCATATGTTTCTCACACCCTTGTTTGGAACCCGAATGGTGGTGACCCTTTCTACCTTGTCCCTTCTGGTACCAGTCATGGGGTGGTATTTTGCCCTCCAAAATCCCTCCACACCTTTTGAGGTTTTACTTCTCCTTTCTTTCCTAGCGGGATTGGGCGGGGGCAATTTTTCTTCCTTCATGCCCTCGACTAGCCTCTTTTTTCCCAAAAGACTCCAGGGAACTGCCTTGGCAATTCAGGCTGGTGTGGGGAACTTTGGTGTATCCCTGGTCCAGTTTCTCACGCCTTGGATCATTGGATTTGCCTTGGTCGGTGGGGGCTTTCTCGGGGTATCTCAGAATATGACCTTGTCGTCCGGAATTGTGCAGCAGGTTTGGCTACAAAATGCCTTAACGATCTACATTCCATTTTTGGTGGTTTTCAGCATAAGTGCCTGGTTCCTGTTAAAGTCCGTGCCAATCAAGGCCAATTTTAAAGAGCAATTTGACATCTTTTCCAAGACAAATACTTGGGCTATGACCAGCCTCTATATGATGACCTTCGGTGCCTTTTCTGGTTTGGCCGGTACATTCCCCTTGTTGATCAAACAATCTTACGGAGGGCTCGAGGGGGCTCCTGATCCCCTGGCTTTTGCCTTTCTGGGGCCTCTGGTGGGTTCACTACTGCGGGTGTTGGCCGGTCCCCTGTCGGATAAAATCGGCGGAGGAAAGATTACCACGGTGGCAGGTCTGGGGATGACCATCTGTGCCGTCCTGGTTCCCCAATTTACCCATCCCACCTCCATGGCGGATTTTCCTTGGTTTCTTACATCCATACTCGGACTGTTCTTTTTTGCGGGTATAGGGAATGCTTCCACGTTCAAGCAGATGCCCATGTTGTTTGCCCCCAGACAGGCTGCGGGAGTTATCGGATTTACCGCCGCCCTGGCAGCCTTCGGTCCTTTCTTGTTCGGCATGCTCTTCGGTGCAGCTTTTGGAGCCTTCGGGAGTCCCGATGTGGTATTTTATGGATTGGGAGTTTTCTTTCTGTGCAATACTTTGCTGAATTGGAGCCGGTTTTCCCGCAAAAATGCTCCCCATCCCTGCTAAACACCTTACCCAAGCACCCCTTTCACGATTTTGGACATTAAACTATTTCACACCAGGAGGGGCCCATGGGCGGCAGTAGTTTTGGACAGATTTTAAAAATTTCCACCTTCGGGGAGTCCCATGGGGGGGCCGTGGGTGTGGTCATCGAAGGTGTGACCCCAGGGCTGGAATTATCCGAAAAAGATATGCAATTCCAGCTGGATAGGCGCAAACCAGGGCAGAGCGAAGTAACCACCCCGCGGAAGGAACTGGACCAGGTCCACATCTACTCCGGTGTTTTCCAAGGAAGGGCTACAGGAACACCTATCCTGGCCATCCTCTATAACCAGGATGCCCAGTCCGAAGCCTACGACGACATAAAAGATAAATTCCGCCCAGGACACGCAGACTTTACTTATTTGGCTAAATATGGGATCCGGGATTACAGGGGGTCCGGCCGGGCTTCCGGGAGGGAAACTGCCGCCCGGGTGGCTGCAGGGGCGGTCGCCCGAAAACTTCTGGCCCAAAGGGGAGTGGACGTCCTGGCTTTCACTTGGCGCGCAGCGGGGATCCAATGTGAAAGCTTTCATTCTGAAGTGATTGAAAAAAATCCCATGAGGGCTTGTGACCCCCTGGCTGCGGCGCAGATGGTTCAGGTGATCACCCGCTTAGCCCAGGAAGGGGACAGTGTGGGAGGGATTGTGGAATGCCGGATCACAGGCGTTCCTGCGGGTTTGGGGGAGCCGGTCTTCGACAAGCTGGAAGCGGATCTGGCCAAGGCCATGCTCAGCCTAGGGGCGGTGAGGGGTTTCGAAATCGGCTCAGGCTTCCAGTGCGCCGATATGAAGGGCTCCCAGCACAATGATCCCATGGACGCTTCGGGTTTTGTATCCAACCACGCGGGAGGCGTCATCGGTGGAATCTCCACCGGGAAAGAGATAATATTTAGGATCGTGGTCAAACCCACCTCTTCCATTTCCCAGGAGCAGCATACCTTGGATAAGGATGGCAACGAGACCACCATTAGTACCTTGGGCCGCCACGATCCGTGCATTTGTCCCCGGATCGTGCCGGTGGTGGAGGCCATGGCTTGTCTGGTTTTGGAGGATCACTTCAAACGCCAAGCAGCCATGAGAGCCTGAGTATGAATTGATAAGGGTGAGGAAGATAGAGTATTCTTTCCCCAGGGAGAATCCTATGAAAACCATTACCGAACTTTTAAAAGAAAAAATGCTTTGCCGTGCCATCGATCCCGATCGGTCCAATGTGATCATGATGATTGTGGACGGGGCCAAAAAGGCAGCCAAGCTTGCAGGACGGGACCCCACTGAGGAAGATATTCTGGCCAGTATCAAATCCCAGATTAAACAAAACGAAAAAGCCAGTGCTACGATCAAAGAAAATGGTGGGGATTCAACCCAAACGGACAAAGAAGTGGCCATTTTAAAGACGTATCTCCCTCCTTCCTTGACTGAGGATCAAATCCGCTCCGCCATAGAAAAAGTGCTGGAAAGCCTTCCTTTAGAATTGCGGAATAAAAAATCCACGGGAAAAATAATGGCTGCTCTTAAAGATGTGGAAAACATGGACCTGGGACAAGCTGGGAAAATTCTCGGAACGCTGTTAACTTGAAGGAAAAGCTCCAGTCTTTTTTCTACATAAATGCGGGATTAATCCTCATCGCTCTGGGTATCGTCTATTTTAAAATCCCTAATAATTTCGTCACCGGTGGGGTGAGTGGTCTGGCTATTGTGCTTTCCAGCATTTTCCCCGACCAAATCACCGTCGGGCCATTTATGACGGTGATTAATCTTTTTCTGCTCATTCTGGGATTCTTCTTGGTGGGACCCCGATTTGGAACCTGGACTGTCTATGCAAGTTTGACCCTTTCGGGAATGGTTTGGATTTTAAATTTGCTGACGCCTTTGACAACGCCTCTTACCAAGGATCCTCTTTTAGAACTTTTATGGTCGATTATTCTTCCCGGTATGGGATCGGCCATCATTTTTTATCAGAATGCGTCCTCCGGGGGAACGGATATTTTGGCCAAGATTCTTTCGGTTAAGACCCGTTTTCACGTGGGACAATCCTTATTTATGATAGATTTTTCCATCGCTCTTCTGTCCTTTGGGATTTTCGGAATTCAAACGGGTTTGTATTCCACCTTAGGGTTGATAATGAAGGCTGTGTTAATCGATCTGGTCATAGAAAACTTAAATGTGCATAAAAAACTGGAGATTCTCACCTCCCGTCCGGATGAAATTCTCCAATATATTCTTCAGGATTTAAAAAGGGGTGCTACCCTCTATCCTGTAAAAGGGGCTTTCACTGGGAACGATTATCAAATGATACATACGGTGGTCACCCGTCGGCAGGCCTTTTTGATTCGCATGGAATTGAAAAAATTGGACCCACAAGCCTTCGTCAACGTGATCACCACCAGCGAGATTATAGGTAAGGGGTTCCGGAATCCGGAAACCTAGTCCGGGATGCTCCAGTCCACGGTCACGCCTATCTTTTTTGCTAAAGCTTCAATTTCCTGGTCGCCGTGATCCTTCAGGGTAGAGGGTTCAATAACCACCCCGGAACCAAGCTTTTTAAACTCAAAAGCGCCGTGGTGGGCATTTTTTGTATCCCTCTGCTGGGAGCCGGCATTATCTTCCAAAAGAATGGAACCGTTACAAGTACAGAAGTAGGTCTCCCCGTCGGTGTTTACCGAAGTGTAAAAACTTGTACCCCGAATAGCCCCTGAGGCTGTGGGAGTTCGGAGATTCATCGATCCCCCGGCTAAATATTCTAGTTTCTTAAAAACCGCAGCGGCCCTCCCGTTCTGGAGATCCACGGTTTTTTTAATTCCAGTCAAACTAAGGATGGTTTTGGTGGAAGGACCAAGGCTGAGGATGTTTTTATCACCAAAAATTATCTCTGCCTGGGATTGGGGACCTGTGGACACCAAAGCTCCCTCGGGTATGGTATCCCCGATATTTCCCGGTGATCCGTTAATGGTCAGGGTTCCCTCCAGATAAATCACCTCAGCTTTAATCTGGGATAGGACGGGGGCCTCACCGGTTCCCGTGGCGGAAAGGAATCCCAAGGGAAGCAGCCATAACAGGCTCAAAATCAATTTCATATATCCTCCAATTAATATTACTATAATACATTAGTACTCCTTAGACCGGAAATCAAATATCCAAGGAGCCTGGGGATTGGATTTTTATATAAAATAGAAATAAAAAATCAGCTATTTGGTATTCTTATTGGAAAAATTTATTTTATAGTACTATATTTAAAGAAGGGTAGCCGAATTTTTCAAGGGGAATTTCCCCGAGCCTTAAGCCCAGTAAAATTTCCCTAAACTTCGGTAAGGGGGGAAGGATGCGTAGGGTAATGGGTGTTGCGGGGTGTCTAGGGGTTCTGTTTTTAGTTACCTCTTGTGTTTCCCTGGGTGGGCAAGGTTTTTATGGGGACAAAGGTGTGGTCACCATTTCTGAGGAATCCACCGAGAGAATTTTTATAAATTCTCTCATTGTCACCCGGTGGGAAACGGATAAGTTCTCCGGCATCCCTCAGAAAGTTACTTACTTGATAGAGTAAATGTTTTCAAAATTATATTTTAAGGTTCTTTAACCGGAGCGGAAGTTCTGTGTAGGGGAAAAGTTGGGAGAATTCCATGAGTCCACCCAGTGCCCTGGAGTCCAGCCTTATCCCTGATTCTTCAAATACTGCCGTGGGATTGAGTCCACCGATTACCACTATTCCGCAGGAATCATCGTGGACCGGGATGTTGAACAGGGATTGTTCCGGCTTTCCAATGGTTTGGAAAGCCCCCAAGCCAATGGACTTTAGTCTGTCTGCCAGACTCACCACCAGATCGTAACTCCCAGAGGGCACTTCCCGGTAGCCCGCCCCGATGCGGCCATTTCCCGTGGCTATTGCTCCAAGGTAGTCTGTCATTCCACTTTGAATAAAAAGGGCTAAGGGGTCGATACTCGTGCCGCTGTAATAAATTAGTTCCACAAATCTCTGGGGGACGTGACTGCGCACTTCCAGAACGCCGCTGAAGAGGCTGTTCACGGGGATCCCATGTTTCAAAAGTACTCCATTTAGAGTTACGGAACACACCGTACACAAACCTACTTTTCCTGGAGGAACCTGGGTGTTTTGTCCCACTGTGGCCCCTGGGGGAAGCAGTCCTAAAAGTCGGCCCATGGCATAACCCAATTCAAAAACCTTTAAGAGGGGATCCATAAATTTGTAAATGAGCTGCGGATCCACAAAGGTCACATTGACAATTACCCGGCCCCGACCCAGGTTCAAATCAAAGTCCATATCGTAGGTTAATTGGTTTATTTTTGAAGAGAGTGTTCCGACCCGGGAGAGGGTTTTATCATTTTCCAGCTCTTTTAAACCCAGCTCGGTGATGCTGCGACCTTTTCGGGCAGAACTTTGAAGGAATCCCTCTTCCTCCAGCTCTTGCAGGTACATTCTCACCGTTCGGTCGGAGACCTCCATCCCTTGGGTGGCGAGGATTTCGGAGATTTCCTTACCGCCCACGGGTTGGGTTCCATTTTTTAGGACCCCTAGAATAGCAATTTTTTTTTGTCGGACGGTGGGTATCATCATCCCATGCTATTCCGGGGTAAATTAAAAATCAAGCTGATCAGACGACCCCTTGATCAATCATGGCATCGGCCACTTTAACGAAACCGGCGATATTGGCACCTTTGACGTAATTTACGAACCCATCGGATTCTGTTCCGTATTTCACACAAGCTTCATGGATCGCCACCATAATATCGTGGAGCCTGGTTTCCACTTCTTCCCTAGTCCAGGATAGGCGCAGGGAATTTTGGGACATCTCCAGGCCGCTTGTAGCTACCCCGCCGGCGTTGGCTGCTTTTCCCGGACCGTAGAGAATCTTGGCCTGGTGAAAAACCTTCACTGCTTCAGGGGTGGTGGGCATGTTCGCCCCTTCACTAATACAGATGCATCCGTTTTTAACCAGAGCCTTCGCATCGGTCTCATTCAATTCGTTTTGTGTCGCACTGGGGAAGGCCACATCGGCTTTGATGTGCCAAGGGGTTCGGCCTGGGAAAAAGGAGCAGTTAAACCTTTGGGCATACTCTTCGATTCTTCCTCTCCTGACGTTTTTGAGTTCCATCACGTAGGCGAGTTTTTCAGCGGTGATTCCCTCAGGATCGTGAATTGTTCCATCGGAATCCGAGAGGGTGACGCACAATCCCCCGAGTTCTGTAACTTTTTCCACGGTGTATTGGGCCACGTTGCCGGATCCGGAAACCAGGACAGTTTTACCAGCCAGGGTTTGACCCTTGGTTTTGAGCATCTCTTGGGCGAAGAAAACAGCTCCGTACCCAGTGGCTTCCGGTCGAATGAGTGATCCTCCCCAGTTTCGGCCTTTACCTGTATAGACACCGGTGAATTCGTTGCGAATCCTCTTGTATTGACCGAACATATATCCGATTTCCCGTCCTCCCACACCGATATCCCCGGCGGGTACGTCCAAATCAGCTCCGATGTGTCTTTGGAGTTCGGTCACAAAACTCTGGCAAAACCGCATAACTTCGTTGTCGGACTTCCCTTTCGGATCAAAATCACTTCCGCCTTTTCCGCCGCCCATGGGGAGGGTGGTGAGGGAGTTTTTAAACACTTGTTCAAAGGCAAGAAATTTCAGAACTCCGAGGTTCACGCTGGGATGGAATCTTAGTCCGCCTTTATACGGTCCAATTGCCGAGTTCATTTGAATCCGGAAGCCTCTGTTGATCTGAATGGCACCTTTATCGTCCAACCAAGGAACACGAAACATGATCACTCTTTCGGGCTCGATCATTCTCTCTAGGATCTTATGTTGGCTGTACTTTGGGTTTTTCGCAATAAAAACTCCCAAAGACTCCACCACTTCCGCAACCGCTTGGTGGAATTCCTTTTCACCGGGGTTTTTCGCAATCACTTTGGCCATAAATTCTTCAGACATTTAGCACTCCATATTGCCAATCAAGTGGCATAGTATTGCCATATAGTCTCACGGTTTTTGCCGGGAGTCAAGAAAAAGAGATCCAAATAAAAAAATGTCCTTCAAATCCAGTTCCCAAGGAATTGAAGCAGTTGTTTTTGGGGGGGTGAAAAGAGACCTCGGAACCTTTTTTCCTTTACCTTTCCCTAGGGGAGCTTTAGAATGTGTACAAGGAGTTTATCCCATGGACCAAAAAGAAGTGATTAGGGACAAGCTAGACTCCGGTACGGCAAACCAGTGGAAATTCTTTTTTACGAAGATTCACCCCCAGGCTAAAAAAGAAACAAAATTGGAGTTTTGGCGCCAGATTATCCCCGAAGAACTTCAGATACAAAAATTGGTCTTAAGGGAAGATAATCCCATGCTTCCTATGGAACCCTTTCTTTCTCCCCTACGCCAGAGGTTTGATTTCCTTACTCACCAGGAAAAGAGCAGGGTCTTGGATGCGTTGGAGACTTACCCTTTGCATCGTCCCTGGATTATTCCCTGGCTTCAAGGGCACGAATATGACCGTTGGGATGATGTTTTTCGAATCGGGGATGAATTGACCTTCGAACGGCCTTTTATATTTAAAATGATCTATGGTCTTTTGAATTTACTGTGGGTTGGTTCTCCCCAGGTTTTCATCCTGGAGGCCATGGAAAAGGCAAATCCCAGTTTGATTTTATTTTTACTCTGGGGAATAAAAAACAAACCTCCGGGAGCCCACAGGATTTTAGGGATTTTTAATCTGGGTTCAAAAACTAAAGAATATCTTTCAGAGGCTCTGCGTCAGGAATTTTTTTCTGAGATCGAAAAATCCCACGTTCTCCTTTTACAACCTTTAAAGGGTGTGCTCTACACACCTAGCCATCCCAGGAATGGGGCTGTGGATTCCGAACTCCTGGGAAATGGTTTGAAGTTAATTCGGCATTTTCAGTGTTTTGAGGATTTTAAAGGGTATTCAAAACATCAACTCAGGGCTAAATCCGGTGCAACTGTGGAGATGTCCTTGGAAAAGGGCCTCATTTTGGCCCTCACCGAGAGGTACAACGAAGCCTTAGTCCCTTTGCAATTTGCCCAGGAAGGGGCTAAAATTTTTGCTCCTCACCTGAAAAAGCGGATTCTTCTGATCATGGCCTTGTGCTATTTCAAAAAAATGGACAGATCCTTTGCGGAAAAATATTTGAAATTGGCCGTGGGGGATGGGCATTTTGAATGGGATACCGAAGAGGGGGCTTTTAGTGCTCAGGTCTACATGATGATCAAACAGGACCTTTTCGAAATTCCCAAAGAAAGGGAGACGTATTTTCAATGGCTTGAGGCTTTTGAAGAAGCGGGGAAAGAAACCTGGGCATTGATCACAAAAACCAGCTTAACTTTTTTTCGGGCTGTGGCTACCCAACAGGGGTGGCAGGCTGCGGTCACCATGGCCCAGTCCATTTTGGTCCGGGTAAAATTTTTAAAAAACGATTACCAAGAAGCGAAAATTTATCACCAGCTGGCCTATCTTCACAAGGAAACGGAGCCGGAGAAAGCCCAGGAATACTTTTCAAAAACAATTTCCTGTCGGCGTCAAATGGGCGTTTCCTTGGGATTGGTGAAAGACTATAATGGGGCGGGGTACTTTAATCTTTCCCAGGGACACTTCGATTTAGCCCTGGAGTATTTCCAAGAAGCCCTGGAGCTTTTGACCAAAACCAAGGATTTCACCGAAACTTGTCTCACTCTTTTTAATGTCTCCCTGGTGTACTTTTTTTCCGGTTCCTACCACCGGGCCTTGGAGATTTACCAAATCATTCTTCAAGTTTTGGATCTTTTGAGTATGGATTCCCTCCCCTGGCATTCCCGAAAAAAATTAGAGACCTTAGCGGGAATCTCCGCGTTTTTCCTAGAACAAAAAACCTTCAGTTTGGATTATTGGGAGAGGGTTTCAGACCAAAGTGAAAATCAAACTCCCGGTGCGGCTTATTACCTGCTCAAGGGACTTATCGGGGACTTGATGGAAGTAAATCACCATACCGAGAGTTCTTTTAATCTAGCCTACGACCTGTCTAAAGGTGAGAATCTGATTAACTTCTCCAGCTTTTGCCTGTTTCAAAAAGCCTTATTTTTAAAAGATAAGGGATTATTGGATTTGGGTAATAGCACCTATGTCCAAGCCGAGGAGCTTTTGGGAAAGGATTCCCAGTCGATCCAAAGAAAGTTATATTCCACTTGGTGGGAGACCGGCCTCATTGAGCCCCATGGGTTTGCCTTCGATCCGACCATCGAAGCCATCAGCCAGAGAATCGTTCAATCTGCGGTGCAGGAAGCATCCAGTTTCGCCCTCCGGAGAAAACTCCACGAAATGTCATTTTTAAAGCATTTTCAGGATCAGATGTCCAAGGATCGTTTGGAAAAGGCTCTTTTTAAAGCAGCCCGGGATGTGATTCTTCAGTATTATCCCCTGGAATCCCTGAGTTTTTTTGAACTTAAAGATAAATCGGCCCAAATGATCATTGGTTATCCCCCCAAAAAAACATTCCCGGAAGTTTTTGACATCATGAATCTTCCCACCATCATGCCCTACACCAAACCCCGATTGAACTCTACACCCCATAGTTTTTCCCTCCTGGTTCCCCTTCATAATCGGGCACACCGGGAACTCTGGATGGGCCTTCTATCCACCACTGTTTTAGGAGGTTTGACCCAGGATGATGCTCAAACCGTTCTCCTAGCCCTGCGAAACCTGGAGCTTAGTTTGGACTTAAATCAAACCGAGGAGGATCTCCGAAAATCCCTGGCTACGGATCATCTGACCGGTGCCCTTTCCCGGAATGAATTTCTAAAAAGGGCGGAAAAAGAGATTCAAAGGTGCCTCCGATACGCTAAAAATTCCGACCGGTTCCTTTCCGTCATTTTCTTGGATCTGGATAATTTTAAATATTACAACGATACCTTCGGCCATGGAACAGGGGACGGAATCCTAAAACTGTTTTCAAATCTGGTCAAAAGCGGACTACGGGATTTGGATAGTTTTGGCCGGTTTGGGGGGGATGAATTTGTCATTCTTCTTCCGGAAACCGATGAAGCGGGTGCCAAGGTCGTGGGAAACCGCATTTTGCAAAAGCTCCAGGACCCCAAAGGATTCAGACGGTCTTTAATGGTAGACCTGGATATCTCCGAAACTGTGCCGAAGGAGAAACTTTTAGGTTGCAGCATGGGAATTGCATTTTTCTCCCCCGATCAAGGTTTGAGCTTGGCTGACCTTCTCGAGCGGGCAGATCAAGGATTGTATAAGGCCAAAAGAGCCGGAAAGAATTGTATCGGACAGGTGAATTAAATGGAAATCGTCACAGCAAAAACAGAAGATATTTCAAGGATTCTAGAAATATTTCAAGATGCGCGCAATTTTATGAACAGTCATGGGTTCACCCAATGGGAAGAGGGATATCCCAATTTTCAGATAGTGAATGCGGATATTTCTGCAGGTGCTTGTTATATTTGCCGTGAAAAAAAGAAAATTTTTAGCACCTTTGTTTTTTCTGATAAAGAGGAGCCTCTGTACCAAAATCTTATGGGAGGGCATTGGCGATTGGATGAAAAATATGGGGTAGTTCATAGAGTTGCAGTGGCCGATGAGGCGAGAAATCAAGGATTCGGAAATAAAATATTTAATTTTATCGAAAACACCTGCAAAGAACAAGGAATAAAACAAATCCGAGTAGACACCCACGAAGAAAATAAACCTATGAAAAATCTCTTGGAAAAATTTGGATTTAACTACTGCGGATGTTTTTACAAAGGTAATGGAGACAGGCGAGTTGCTTATGATAAAATCATATAAAGGACACTTCTATGCTGTTTCTTTACAGGTTACCACGACGAAACCGGGAATTTTACGGGTTCGCACTTTATCATTCTTGTAAACCCAATTTAAATGAGGTACTATTTCCCCAGGAGAATTTTATGAAACGACTACTTTTTGTATTCACTTTGTGTGCATTTTTACTTCCACTGGGGGCCCAGACCGGTCCTTCGGCCCTGAAAGCTAAAAAATTGGTCACCGATGCCATCAGTTTTTACCAGACAAATGGTCAAGAAAAAGCCTTCGCTGCCTTCAGTGATGTGAAAGGAAATTTTCGGGATGGGGAATTTTATCTGTTTATTTTTGATATATCCCAACCGGGAACTGCGGTTTGTGTAGCTCGGGGTGATGGAAATAAAGCCCTGATCGGAAAGGATATGTGGACGACTAAGGATCCGGATTCGAAACTCTATATCCAGGAATTTGTGACGGCGGTTCAAGCGGCGGCGGGATTTGGTTGGGTGGATTACAAAAGAACTAACCCCGAAACAAAAAAAATCGAACCTAAGTCTTCCTATGTGAGCATTATTCCCGGGACAAAGCTCTTTATCGGTTGCGGCTTTTACAAGGACTGATGTTATCCATGCTACACAACCTCCGGATCAAGACTAAATTCCTCCTACTCACCCTCCTTACGGTGGTATCCCTGCTATTTTCCGGCACCCTTTTTATGATGCTCAGTGCCAATCAGCAAAACCGCATTAATATCATCACCCAGGACGCCCTGCCGGTGCTTTTGGATCAAATGCAGTTTAACAGGGAAATTCTTTCCCTCTTAAGTGAACTTAGTCAACTTATCAACAGAACCAACGCCGGAGGTTTTGAAGCATCCCTACTAAAAACCATGAGTGACGGGGTCTTGGCGAATACTAAACTCCTGGAAAACCACACCCTGGGCACCGTTTTGGAAAAGGAAGTTCGTTCCTTCACCCAAGAGATTGTGACAAGTCTGGAAAGTTTGGAGTTTGATCCGGCTTATGCGACCATATCCGCCGATGCAGCCTGGTCTTTGGGGCATGAGCTGGCAGCCAAGCTCCAGGTGCAAGTGGACACCCAAAAGCAGTTGATTTCCACCCTGCAATTACGCTCGGCATCGGAGTCCCAGCTTCAAACTCTTTGGCAAATTCTTATTCTCATTGTTTCCATCCTCCTGCTGGTCATTTTCGCGGTTCTGCTTTCCCGGGTAATTTTGATTCCCCTGGGGAGATCTGCCGCCGCTGTCCGGACCATTATCCAAGGGGACTTTAGTCAGGAGATAAAAACCCTGAATCAAAATGACGAAATGGGACAACTTCTGAGGGATATCAGCGACTTACAAAAAAGTCTCCACTTTGGATTTGGAAAAATCGCCCAAGCCAGCCACAATACCCTGGGAATTACCAGGACCCTGAGCCGGGAAGTGGCGGAAGCGGTACAAGCCTTGGAAAAAATCCGAACCATGGCCTCCAAGATAACTCACCAGATCGACAATCTGGATACCCGGATTCATTCCACAGATGATGTGACCACGGAACTTAGGTCTTTCCTTTCCCAGGTGGCCTCGGACATCCAAGATCAAAATAATTCCATGGCCACCAGTATTTCCGCCCTGCAAGAGACCCAATCGGGTATTTCTCAAACCATGGAGATGATGAAAAAAGAAAACGAAAGGGTGAGCTTTCTTCACAAATTCGCCGGTGAAAGTGAATTGGAGTTGGAAAAGTCCTTGGAGTTCATGGGGGCCTTGGATTTGGCGGCTTCCCAATCCTTGGAGATGTTGGAATCCATCAGAGCCATTGCCGATCAAACCAATTTACTCGCCATGAATGCCGCCATTGAAGCGGCTCATGCAGGGGATGCGGGAAAAGGCTTTGGGGTGGTGGCCGATGAGATCCGCCGGTTGGCAGAACACGCAGGGTCCAGTTCGCAGCACATCCAAAGGACCATCACCAGCATGGTGGAGACCATTGGCCTGACAAAAAACAGCCAGAGTGCCATCGGATCCCTTTTTCAAACGGTTTTTTCAGAAATCCGGTCACTCAGTGGAGCCTTGGAAGACAAAAGACTGCTCATGGGCCGTTTAACCCAGGATTCCCAAAGGGCTACGGAGGTTTTTTCCACCTTGACTCAATTGTCCCAGAGGATGATGAGCGCTTCCACGGGAATGCAAAATCGCATAGGAATTATAGCCCAGTCCATGGGGGATACGGTGCGAATCTCCACGGAGGCCCGGACTGAAATCAATCAAATCGCTAATACGGTGACGGATATATCTTCCTTGGCCCAGAGGATTCAGGATGCGGGGGAGGCGGGGAACCTTACAGTTTCAGCCTTGGATGAGGTCCTGGGCACTTTCAAAATAAACAAACAGGAATCCTCCGCCCTTACCCTGATTACCTGGGACCCCAGTCTCTCGGTTTTAGTGAACTCCATGGATGATCAGCACAAAGAACTCATCGTCCATTTAAATAGGCTCTATGAAGCCATGGTCAAGGGAGAAGGTGCTCTTCAGGTGAAATCTGTGATTCAGGGACTCCTGGATTATACGATCCATCATTTTTCCACGGAAGAGAAGCTTATGGAAACCCATGGTTATCCCGATTGTGCTTTGCAGAAAGCCCAGCATGGGGTTTTTATTAAAAAAATCCAGGGTTATCAGAAGACCCTGGTTCAGGGGGGGGATATTCCCGCTACGGATGTGATGACATTCTTAAAAGACTGGCTGATAAATCACATCCTGAAATGCGACAAATGTTATGGGGAATACTTCCGGCAGAAAAAAATAAAGGTGGACTAGGTTGCACTCAGAGCTTTTACCAAAGCCCTGTTGTAATCGGGGATATCTTCCACCACCCGACCCCAGACTATATTTCCTTCCTGAAACGCCGGTTCATCCACCCAGATGCCTCCGGCATTTTCCAAGTCGTCCCTAATACCCAGGCTTCCTGTGAACTTTCTACCACCCAGGATTTTAGCCGAGGCGGCCATCCATCCCCCATGACAAATAAAACCCAGGATCTTCCCCTCCTGGTCCATGTCTCTGATCAGTCGGAGCATGTGGGGATCCCGGCGCATTTTGTCCGGGGCAAATCCCCCGGGGATTAAAAGGGCATCCAAATCCTGACTGCCTATCTGGCTGGAGGCAACCTGGGTTTCCGCCTGTAATCCACCGGACTTGGAGGGATGGACTTCCCCGACTTTGGTTCCAATCACCCTAATCTGAGCTCCCTCCTCTTTCATCCGCATATACACAGCCCAAAATTCCAGGTCCTCAAAGAGGGGTCCGATGAGCATTCCAATGACCTTGTTTTTTAACACTTTTATCCCACCTATTTCCCCATAATAATAAAAACCGGGTCTGGGGACAAATTTACTTCGAACCGGTGTTCAATTTGCATGAAAACTACAAATATAACATTCCTAATCTTAGGGTTACTCTTTACCAGCTGCTCATCCTTGTTTACCACCACCATTCATGGTTCAGGTATTCCCGCCTCGGAAACCAGAACCCTACCGGGGTTTACCTCTGTGGATCTTCAAGGGGCTGCGGATCTCCAGATTACCTTGGGAGCCCAGGATTCCTTGAGGGTGGAAACAGATCACAATATCCTTTCCTTTGTGGATACTTGGGTTCAGGGAGGTAAGCTCTGTGTTTCTACGAAATCAGGGGTAAATTTTTCCACGTCTTTGGGTGTTAAAGTGATTCTCACCATGAAAAGTTTGAGTCGGGTTGACCTGACAGGGATGGGTAACGTTCGGGTTCTCGGGGTGATTCAGGATTTGGATGTGACCCTCACAGGGTTGGGAAATATTACCTTGGAAGGGGTTTGCGGGAGATTCAACGCCAGCTTGACCGGAAATGGAACCATCTTCGCCCAGGGACTCCAGGCCCAGGATGTGAATATATCCCTCACCGGGGTAGGGGATACGAGAGTTCAGGTGAACCGCTCCTTAAATGCTGAAATTACGGGAATGGGTTCGATTTACTATAGTGGGTCTCCCTTACTGGTGGAAAAACGAATCACGGGGTTGGGATCCATCATTCACAATCCTTAAAAATCCTTCAGGGCTTCCAAATAGTAATCGTATCCGAGGGAGCTGTTTAAACGCACTCCCACCCGGCACCATCCATCATCAGAGGGTTCTACAAAGACGATTTCTGCGGATAATCGATGTTTTAGCTGGGAGAATAATAGGGCTATGGTCGTTCCCTGAATGAAGTGCTGGGAGAAAAGCTTTATGCGAAACCCAAATCCCGACCGACTGGCATTCACGACCCAGGCCTCGATTTCCTCACCGTGGATAAATACTGTGAGACTTTGGAGGCTGGAGGGTAAATCTTCCACAGAAAATCTTTTTTCTTGCCTATTTTCTTTCGGATTCATGGTTTGTCCTTCTTTAATCCCCGGCCTATGCGCATCTCGTCTGAAATCATCACTTCCAGATTTTTTACTTTTAAATTAATTCTCTCCATGGACCATTCCCAAGTCTGCACCCGGACTGTATTCCATTTAAAATCGGGACAACAAAATCCCGGCAAACCCTGGGCGTAACCCAAAATAATCATATTTCCAGGGAAGTCTTCCACTCCAGAGACCCAAGCCCTCCCCTGAAGGCCGATCCCCAACATCCCTTGGGTGAAGACCCATTGCGTTCCTGACAACGGGAGCAAGCTTTGAATACCTGACCTATTAAGTATAGTACCTTTTTCCCAAGGAAGAAAGGGCTCCGGGCCTAAGTTCTCTAAAACCCCCTCACTGAAAAGTTTGGTTTGTAGGTCTCTTAAGGTGTAATCCCCTTGGGGCGGAAGAATCACGAGGAATTGTTTTTTGAATTTTTCCATCTGTGGTATAATAAGACAATATTTCAATAGGGAAAAGTCATGTATCAGAGCATTAACCGTATTGTGGAAGAGTTGAAGAATAATATCCTGAGCTGGGGTAATGTGGTTTGTTTAACGCGGATGCCCCTGAGTTCGCAGATTCAAGATATTGTTCCCGTGGTGAAAATGGATGTGTATTACCGGGGAATTCTTCCTGGCTGTGCCCAGAGACAGCTGAGTTTTACTCCCTGTGATTTTTTTGAGACCTCTGAAATCCGCAGGAAAGATCGGTTTTTTAAGGATGATATACCAGTGCATTTGGATTACAAATCCATAGAAAGGATTGAGTCTCTTACGAAGGATCTCATGGCCCGGGGCGTTTTGGCCATGGAAAGTTCTACTTACGGCCTCTACCGGATAGTCCATTCCCTGCAAATTACCGAGGATAATTCCTGGCTGGAAGGGATCCGTGACACCCTGAGTCGCCTGTCCGGTGATTTTTGGAAGGCCCATCGACAGAATCTGGAAACCCGTTTGGAACATCTGGTGGTGGATTTAGCCCAGTCGGAGCTTCTGGACAATCAGTATCTTTATATACAAGCCTCCAGTCGATTTATCGAAACCCTGGTGGAACTCCTGTTCACCATAAATTGTGAATTTATGCCCTCGCCAGAACTTTGTACGGGGGTGAGGAGTCTGGAAATTTTACCCTCCGGCTTTACCGGAACCTATGATCTTCTTCTTAGGGAAGGAGCCTTGGATAAAAGCAGGCGGACAGAATTGGCCCGAAAACTTTTAAACCAGCTGCGGGTTCTTTAAACCCCGGGGCTTCTGGGGAAAGAACTTTTTCAAATCCCCATGATAATAGATAAATATCAACCATAGACCTCTTGCAAAAATATCTTTCCTATGTTACTTTATCCACCAACTTGGTAATTCATTAATCCAAAGGCGGACTTTATGGCACGGAAATGTGATATTTGTGGAAAGGGCACGGTTTACGGCCAGAGCGTACCTCGTAAGGGTCAGCCCAAGAAGAAGGGTGGTGCCGGTCAGCACATCGGTGTAACAACTAAACGGACCTTCAAGGCTAATATTGTCACTGTTAAAGCATCAGTGGCAGGAGCCCTTAAAACTATGCGGATCTGTACTCGGTGTCTCCGGTCTGGAAAGATTCAGAAAGTCTGATTCCTTCCGCAAGAAAAATTGCGCCTTCGGGCGCTTTTTTTTTGCCCTTAAAGCTCGATTACCAATCCATCGTAGGCAGGACTCATTGTCGCTGGAAGACTGCTGGCAAAACTTTCGTGGTCTAAATCATGACTAAGATGGGTGAAAAAAGTTCTTTCCGCGCCGATCTCTCGGGCCTCTTTGAGGGCTTGATCCACGGTAAAGTGGGTAGGGTGTGCCCTGTACCGCAGGCAATCTAAAACCAATACTTTTAATCCCCTGAGCTGGGTTCTGGTTATCTCAGGAATGAAGGAACAATCGGTCAAGTAAGCCAAATCCCCTATCCGAAACCCTAAAATCCGCAAATTCCCATGGAAAATATCCAAAGCTTGTATTTTAATCCCTCCGCAGGTGAATATTTCCCCCGGCTCAATGGGAACAATCTGTAGAGAGGGGACTGTGGTTCCCTGGGTGGGGGGCGTAAAAAAGTAAGGAAAGAGCCGGTGTATGGCTTCAGCAGTACTTCTACTCCCATACACAGGCAGGGGATGTTCTCTAGTCAGGGGCCGGACATCGTCGAGTCCGTGAATATGGTCCGCATGGGCATGGGTGAGCAGCACACCCTTCAAGCTTCGGATGCCGGCACGTAAGGCCTGGATTCTAAATTCCGGCCCTGTATCGATCACTATGGATTGGTCATTCTCCTGGATCAGAAGGGAACTTCGCAGACGATTATTCCTTGGGTCTTGGGAGAGGCAGACCTGACAGGTGCACCCCAATGCGGGTACCCCCGTGGAGGTACCCGTCCCCAGAAAGGTAAATCTCACGAAATATTTTCCCCTGCGGCTTTTTTCTTGAGCATGGTCAGTCGAAACTGGTAATCTTCCAAGATATCCAGAAGTTCATTGGAAAAACCCAAACCCACGGTCGCAATTCCCCGGGGATTATCAGGAAGTTCTTCCATAGTGGCTTCCAGCATAAATTGAAACTTTTTGAAATAAAGTTTTAGAAAGAATTTTGAACCGTTTTCCATATCATCCCACCCCCCAGTATTGGCCAGAAGGGCTTTTTTGGTGCTCAGTCCCCTCAGGGCAATGCGCCGGGGCTTTTCGCCGAGGATTTCACAGTAACCGTTGTACCCCAATAAGGCCACCGTGTGGGGCTTTATCTCTATGATTTCCCCTGGGGTGTGGGAGTAATACTCTCGCCTCACCGCTTGTTCAGAAGCATAAGTGGATATCAGCTGTTCAAAGTCCGCAGGACAGGTTTTGAATTTTAACTTTAAAATGTTCACATCTTTACGGCCGGGAACCGGCGTTATGGAATCCAAATGGGTTTTTATATGGAGTCGATTTACTTTTTCCGAGTCCAGAGCTTGAAAATTTAAGGTCAGGGTACTCATCTGGGTGGTGAATTGGGAAAAGAGCACGACTTCGGCGAGGGTTAATACCACTAAGGCCGTACCACCGCTCTTGGAGAGGGTCGCAGGTACCACGATAAGATTGTATTCCCCTAGTTTAAGAACGGTTTGGTTCGCCAGTAAACCGGTGTGACGGATAAAATAGCTTTCTATTTTCAGAGCAGCTTCTGGTGGAGATCCCTGGGTATCTGAAAGCTGCGGTGAGGCCATAGGTACATAATCCATCATTCCTTGGTGGAATGTCAATAAATTTCCTTGCCCTGGGCACTTTTCTCCTTTACAGTAAAATTATGACCGTTACGTTTACTTTGGCATTTTTGGTTTTCCTACTTTTACACAATCTCACCTTACTCCTCCCCCTAAGGTCACGACCTAAGATCTTCCAGGTTCTGCTTCCCTCAAGCCTGGTTTTTGGTTGTCTTCAATTATGGTTTGAGGGTGCTTTTTGGTTTCTTTCCCCGGCGTATTTCTTGGTATTTTTTCAAACTCTGGTTTATTTGATATTTCATTTCATCCCCCCTAAAAAAATTAACTCTGCTTATATCAGTATCAGGCTTCTCTACGTCCTCCCGGGTCTGATGATTGCCCTGGGCACTTTTTTCCTCCAGGGACTCTTTCCCATTCAGGGAGAACCCAACCGTGGTCCTTGGGACGTGGGGGTCGCAGCCTTTCAAGAAAAAAATCAGGAATTTCTGGTTTACTATCCCACAAAAAATCCCGAAGCGGGGCTTTCACCATTTGGAAAACCTCGGGTCAGATTTTTTTGGGAAAATCAAATAACAAGGGCGTCGCAACACATTTATGCTCGTCCAAAGGGGGCCACGGGACGTTGGAGCCTAGTAATTATTTCCCCCCCACCAGGTCGTTTTGCCGAGGATTCCCTGCTCCTGGTAACGGAATTGACTTCCTGGGGATTGGTTTGCGCCGTACCACGGGCTCCCGAGGTATCTCCCGTCCCGGTATTTTCTGATTTTTCCCAACAATTTTCCCGGGATTATATTAAAAGAGTTCTTTATCCGGCCTACGAGGGAAATAGGGATCTTTCGGCTTTACTCACAGGGGCTTTAAAGGCCATGAATCACTTGGAACTGGGATATAACGGCCGAAAAGCCCTCATAACCTCAGGAGATTCCCCTATTGATTTAGTTTGGAATACCCGAATCTTCTGGAATGGGAGTAATCCGGGTTCCACCACTGCGGAGGACCTTATTCTTTCCACCACAGGGATCCAACAATCCAGCTGGAATATCCAATGGACGGGAGCGGGAGAGGCTGATTGGACAGAAGATTCGTATTATCGACCTTGGTTAAGGGTTTTGGGGTTACAGTCCGCAGAAGGGGAAATCCTGCGCCGGGAACGGAGCCTTTTAGTCCGGTATTTTCTCCTTTGGAAACTCAGGGATGCGGATCCTGGTATCCTTCAAGGATTTTTAAAGGCCCCTCATGAGTTTCTGGTAACTACTGCTCCAGGAGATCTTCCCAAATAAGTCCTTGGCCTTCATCCACCTTTCTGGTGAGTTTTTTCCCTAGAACCCTCTCTAAATAGTCTGGATGGAGACCTGGTCGCAGAACTTTTTCTGTTCGTAAGACCCCTAGATCCGCCCTGGTGAGTTTATGACCTTTATTAAGGGTTTTCATCACATGAAGGCTGCGGTTGGTTCTTTCATAGTTAGCCCTTTCGGAGGGAGCCAGTTCTTTTTTCCCTGAGCCGGAAATGGCCTCCACCAGGTCTTTTCCCAATTGGGCAACTACCGCCCCCTTTCTGTCTTCCTCGGTTAATTTTTCAACTCTTCTGATTTCCTGGACCATTAATCGGAAATCTTTGGGGTCCAGGGCGATGGGATCATCCAGTCCATCGGTCTTACGATCCAGGCAAATATGTTTTTCCAGGAGGGCGGATTTAAAAAGAAGGGATGTCAGCGGAACGGCAAGGGGGTCGAGACTATGATCGCTCACCCCCACAGGAAGATCAAATATTCCACCCAGGAGGGGTAAAACCCTGAGATTGTACTCATGGGCAGGGGCTGGATAGGAAGTAATGCAGTGGAGCAGGGCTTTCGGTACTCCTGGGGTCAATTCCAGAGCCCTTTCGATATCCCCCAGTTTAGAAACACCGCTGGAAAGGATCAGGGGTTTTCCATAAGAATTCAATTGATTCAAAAGAGGGGTGTGATTCAATTCCGGGCTCGCCACTTTATAAGCTCCCACATTCATTTGGAAGAGCATTCGGGCGGATTCTTCTCCAAAGGGGGAGGCTAAAAAGTCCAAGCCCAGTTTCAAGGTCTCTTCTTGAAGGAATTGGTAAAACTCCAAAGGTTGACTTAATTCTTCAAATCTTTGGTATAGGGAAATATTTCCTCCGGGAAGGGGAACCATTCCTGTGGAGGGATGAAGAATTTCCGAGGCAATTACCACTTGGAATTTGGCGCAGTCGGCCCCGGCCTCGGCCACAGCTTGAATGAGCTCTTGGGCTTTAGATTTATTTCCCCCATGACCCGTCCCGATTTCTGCAATTATGTACAAAGGATCATTAAAAGAGATCATTCGGGAGCCAATTTTTAGTTGCGGAGTGTTCATTCCTTATAGATCGGAAAAAAAACAAGAATTCCAACTCGACAAAGCGGACAAAATGGTTTAGATTTTTTTTGGAGGAATCCTATGACCCCTGTTTATTGTGACATTACCGGAAAGCTGATCCTACCCGCTTATGGGACCAAAGAACCAGAGCTAAACCGAGATTACTATATCGTTTCCAATCGGATTGTGAGTGAAGAAGGCCTGAAAAAGGTGAATGAAATTGCTTACGAGTCCATGAAATCAAACATCTATGCCCGAAAATACAATTTCCGAGCCCGTCAGGAGCTACTGACTAAAATCGTCCAGCAGTTCTGTGTTAAAATCCCCTCTGAGCTTCCCAGGAAGTTTTACGGCTGATAACAAAAAGGGCATCCATTATGGACGCCCTTTTTTATTGGGTGCTTTTGGACACCACTAAATTAACACAATAAAAATTATTTCCGTGGTTTAATCCTGTCAAATCCCAAGTAGGGAACCAGGGCGGGGGGCATGATCACCGAACCATCTTCCTGTTGGAAGTTTTCTAGAACGGCGATCATGGCCCGGCTGCAGGCCACTGCTGTCCCGTTGAGCATGTGGACAAACTTGGTTTTTCCCGTTTCATCCTTGTACCTGATGCCCAGACGGCGGGCTTGATAGTCGGTACAGTTGGAAGTGGAAGTGACTTCTCCCCATTCTCCGCCCTCCCCACGACCGGGCATCCAGGCTTCCAGGTCCCATTTACGATAGGCTGGTGCCCCCAGATCTCCGGTAGCGGTGTCCACCACCCGGAAAGGAATCCCTAAAGTACTGAAGATCTCTTCTTCAATCTCCCTGAGCTGGGCGTGGATGGCTTCGGATTCTTCGGGCTTGCAATAGACAAACATTTCCACCTTGGTGAATTGATGAACCCGGTACAAACCCTTGGAAAACTGACCGGCAGCTCCGGCTTCCCTGCGGAAACAGTGGGAAAGCCCGGCCATTTTTACTGGTCCATTTTCCAGATCCAGAATTTCATTTTGGTGGTATCCCCCCAAGGTGATTTCAGCGGTTCCCACGAGGCAAGTTCCTGTACCTTCCAGGGGGTAAATGTTGGACTCCGCTCCCCGGGGATTAAAACCGATTCCTTCCAGGATTTCTTCCTTGGCAATATCCGGGGTGATGAAGGGGGTAAAACCTTTTTTCGTTAAAAGATCCAAGGTATAGCGGACCAGGGCCAGTTCTAAAAAGACCCCTTCATTCTTTAAAAAGTAGAATTTGGTACCGGCGACCTTGGTTCCCGCTTCAAAATCGATGATATCCAGTTTTTCACCGAGCTGAACATGGTCGAGGGCTTTGAAGGAAAACTGGGGAATGGTACCGAATCGGGCCACTTCAGTGCTGTCCTTATCTTCCTTTCCGATGGGGGCATCGGGATGGGTCATGTTAGGGACTTCCCTGGCGGCCGCAAAACACTCGGCTTCGGATTGTTGCACCTGGAGTTCCGCAGAGGTGATGGATTCTTTGATCCTTTTCCCTTCTTCGATAAGACCGGTCCGTTCCTCCGGGGTGAGTTTACCCTTCATTTTGTCCGCATTGTCGTTTCGGGATTTTCTTAAGGATTCCAAGGCCACAATGGCCTGGGTTCTCAATTCCATCAGCCCAAGAACTTTCCGGGCATCGGACTTCATAAATCGGTTTTTAATATTTTTTTCCACATCATCGATGTGATCGCGTATAAATTGTAGATCCAGCATGGGGGCATTCTACTATAAGGTGCCGTTAGGGGCAAGATTCCCAGGTTTATTTGTGAAAATCTTCCACTATGGAGCCCTTACACAGTCCTGCGGCGTAGAGCTTCCCGCAAGAGAGGAAAAGGCCGGATCTAGTGGTCAGGAGGATGATGCCGGATTCTTGGGCTTCGGCTATCATATCCGGGGTGGGTTTTTTCCCCCTGACAAAGATAATCAGCTGGATGTCCAACAGCGCTGCGGTTCGAACTGTCTGGGTATTCACCAACCCGGTGAGGAGAACCACATCCTCCTTCACAAAGGCCATCACATCGCTCATGAGATCCGCACCACAGGCGGACTCGATTTCCAAGTCGGGGAAATTCGCTGAGGTCTGAACTTCGGCCTCCAGTAAACTTATTATTTGAGAAACCTTCATTAATTCTCCGACTTGGTGAGGCCTTGGTCTGTTATTTTTATCAGCCGCTCCCTGTAAAGAACACCGGCTGCCCGTTTAAAGTCTTTTTTGCTCATTCCCAGCCGGCTGCGGATCTCTTCCGGGGGAGATTTATCGTGGAGGGGGAGGCTGCCATGGGCACTTTCCAAGGCGACTAAAAGTTTCTGGGATGCCTCATCCAAAACTTTTTTGAAACTGGGATTTCGAAGGGTCACGTCAATCTTCCCGTCGGGACGAATTTTTTTGATCCATGCTTGGCGCTGCTCTCCGGGGTTGATGGGTTCCTGGATATCTTCTTGATACACCATCCCCAGGTATTCGCCGTTGATACCCACAGCCAAGCCGATATCCAAAGACCTTAAGGCTGTAACTTCCACGAGCTGACCTTCCACGATATGCTCGTCCGCCCGATGGAGGTGTTCATCAAAAAGGGTGGTGGCCGCTAAATTTTGACCTTTTTCATCAAAGTATACCATGACCAGAACCCGCTGTCCCACTTCGATGGGGAATTTAATCTGACTTTTAGGGAGCAGGAGATCTTTCGAAAGTCCCCAGTCCAAATAGTAACCCTGAGAGGCCGAATCCTTCACCCGCAGACGGCGAATATCTCCAACCATGGCCAGGGGGATTTCTGTGGTTCCCGTGAGTCGGTCTTCCGAATCCCGGTAGAGAAATAATTCAGCTTCATCCCCCACTTGGAAAACTTTGGGGGCTAATTTCCCCGGTAGGAAAAATTCTTCCCCGTCCAATTCCATAAAAAAGCCATGGGGGATGGCTTTGACCGCTTTCAATATGAGCCTGCGGCCCAGTAAATCACTTAACATAGGACAATATTAGTGTTTTTTTTGAAAAATTAGAAGTACAACTACACTCTACTCGCCCCAAGAGGTTTAAAACTTGTGATATAATTCTTCCATGAAACAATTAATGTCATCTCTAATAGTGTTTTTATTTATTCTAGGATGTTCATCCTTGCCGGTAAACCCTCCCGCAGCCGACTTGGATCCGGGGTGGAAAAAGGCTCCCCATCCTCAAGAAAACCTGGCTACTTCTCCGACGTATTCCCAGGGTATTTTGAGCTTTTCGCTTCCTGGAAATGAAGATTGGGCTGCTGTGGAAGTTCATTCTTCCCGGTGGACCACCAACTTTTCCTTAGAAAAAATGGGGGATAATTTTGTAGGGTCCCTCTATTGCGAAAACCCTGATGGACTCGAGTATTTTTTCTTGGTAAAAAAGACAAACGGATCCCAAGAACGGGTTTTAGATCTGATGAATCCCGGGGTTAATTGGAAAAAACCCATGTCATCGGTTTTTTATACATCCGATACCCCTCTCCCCGTGCTTCAGTATTTTCCCGATCAGCGGTATCTGGTCATGCTGCCTGCGGGGTATTTTACAGAAAAAGAAAAGCGATATCCGGTAATGTACTGGCATGACGGTCAGAATATGCCCGAAGGGGCAAAATCTCCCTTCGGTGGTTGGAAAGCCGACACTACTGCTGGGAAAATGGTTTCTGAGGGAACGATTGAGTCTATCATTCAGGTGGGAGTTTTTAATACTGTAGATAGAATGACCGAGTATACTTCATGGTCAGGCCCCGTACCGGAGGAATTAAAAGCGAAATATCCCATCACCGATGCTCAAATAAAAAAGAGTCTGGATTTTGTGGATCTCATGGTAAATACCATAAAGCCTTCCATTGATCGGAATTATCGCACCTTGACGGACAGGAATAACACGGGAATCGGGGGATCCAGCGCCGGAGCGATGATCGCCATGTACATGGGATTTACCCACCCCCAGGTTTATGGAAAAGTGGCGGCCTTTGCCGGGGGATTCATGCCTTATATGGTTCTCCGGGCAAGACACTTCAAGGCCGATCTTAAGCTGAAAATTTACTTGGACTGTGGAACTGAAGGGATAGATAAGGAGTTACTACCCGAATCCCTAATCATGGGGGAATTCCTGCAAAAAAATGGATATACCCAAGGTGAAAACTTGTTTTACAAGATTTTTGACAAGGATCAGCACAACGAACCGGCCTGGGCTAAGCGTCTTCCTGGGGCTTTGAGTTTCTTGTTTCCAAAAACTGTGCAATAAGGTAGAGTTTTTTATGAAAATTTGTATGTCTTCCGATAGTTATTGGCCAAGGGTAAATGGGGCTACCGTTTCCATTGATACCTTCCGTGGAGTCTTAACGGCCCAGGGGCATGAGGTTCACCTTTTAGTTCCTGAATATCCCGGGGGGACGGGAGTCGGGCCCCAGGACGATGATAAAATTTACCGACTACCTTCCAACGTTCTCATGTTCAGTCGGGAAGACAGGTTGATCACCGGCTTTCGGGGATTTTCCAACGGAATGAAGGTTTTAACCTGGGTCAAACCCCAAATTCTCCATGCACAGACTGAATTTTCGACTTTTCGATTATTGCTTAAATATAAGAAAAAGTACGGGACACCCTTGGTCATGACTAGCCATACGTACTGGGAACAGTACGTAAGTAACTATATCCCTTGGCTTCCGGGCCTCGTGGGAAAACTCGTGGCCATGGTGATCATGGTGAATAGTTTCCGTCATGCGGATCTCATCATCACCCCGAGTCATCATATGAAAGAAGTCTTGGAAGGTTACGGACTCAAACCTCCCATCCAAGTAATTTCCACTGGGATTGATCCGGATAAATTCCAGGGTTTTCATCGGGATCGGAATTTGAATCCAGTGATCCAACAGAACCCTTCGTGGAAGGATAAAAAGATCCTGCTTTTCGCTGGCCGCCTTTCCCAGGAAAAGAATCTGGATTTTCTTTTAGGACTTTTTCAAAAACTCATACCCGGATTACCGGATGTTCATATGGTGATTGTGGGGGATGGTCCCTATCGCCATGGTTTTGAACACAAGATCAAGCAGTTGGGTTTGACAGACCGGTTTCATTTTGCAGGTTATGTACAGCGTTTGGAAATGAAGGATTATTACGCCCTCGCCGATGTTTTTGTCTTTCCCTCTAAAACAGAAACCCAGGGTTTGGTCACGATTGAATCCATGATGTGCGGAACCCCCGTGGTGGCCATTGGTGAAATGGGAACCCTAGAGGTGATGAATGGAGATAATGGGGGCTATATGGTGAAGGACGATCCCCAGGAGTTTTTTCTTCGGACCCAAGCCTTGCTTACTGACCCCCAGCTCTGGCGTTCCAAATCAGTCGAAGCCTTGGAATACTCTAAGAAATGGACCATAGGAACCCAAGCGGAAAAACTCCTGGATGCTTATACAAAACTCATCCAGGAGTCTAATTAATCCGGGGAAGGGGATCAGGGTACCAACAGTACGGTACTCTGATCCATTACCAGAGGATCCTTGGATCCATCCCCACCACCAAAGATGTAGGCCCCCGCTTTGGGGGTGAGCGCCCGATTGGCACTTTCGATTCCATCATAATCCCATGTCACGATATAGACCTTTGTACCTGAAAGAGTTTTGGGAAATCCCATGGACTCTGCGGGAATTGTCAAGGTCACGGTCCCGGCATCTTTATTTGAACTCAGGATGGCTGCGGGTTTTACTGGGGTTCCATAATTTATTGCTGAAGCTCCCTTACTTGAATAGAGGAAGTTGGCCCAGCCGCCGGCCAGGGCAAAATAATCCCATTCAAAACCCTCTGGGGCTGGTAAATTATGCTTAGGAAGTACTTTTTGTCCTCCTGTGGTACCAGGAATGTCCAAATATACGTAAAAAGCCACATGGTCGAACCCATTTTGAGGATTCCAGGAGGTGGTAATCCCTCCTTTGGATTTGATAGTCACTTGTAGGCTCTTTCCTGCGGTGGCCAGGGTGATGGATTCCATATCCATCTGAGATTTGAAGGTGGCATCGGTGGGGTAGAGGTAGGTGCCCGCCGGTCCTTTATCGTCCCCCACGGGATCCGCTGCTGTGAGCACCGGGATAAAGGGAATGTCCACTTTTATATCAAGGGGCTCTGTCGCCACCCATCCTCCCTCATAAAATCCCCGCAGGGCGAGGGTATGGGGACCGGAGGAAAGATTTTCCGCATCCAACGGAGCACTCCATACGCCGCTGGGCTGGATCTGGGCTTCTACGGCGGTGGAAATACTTCCATCGATCAGGAGTTCAATTCGATTTACCCCTACACTTGTACCTTCCAGCTTCAGATTCCCTTGAACAACCTGATTGGGGGAAAGCCGTGTGAATTTCACCTGGGCGGATACAGCCTCCGGGACAGCTGAAGCCTCTTTGGGGAAATAAACCCCAAATCCCTGAGCAGGGATTTCAAAACTGATTTTGCCCCCGGCTCCGGGAATTAAATTCTGGCGAAGCTGGGGAAGGTTGGCCAGGACCGGTTCCAGAACCCAACCTGTGGTCAACCCCGTGGGGAGGTTATTCAACAACTTAGGGGCACCAGCGGAATTGAAAATTACAAAGGCCTTTTTCCCCTGTCCTTCCATGGTGTAGACAAAAATGCCGGCGCCACTGGAACTATCCTGTATTACGGTCATGGTACCCCGGGAAAAAACCGGGTTGGACTTTCTCAGATCCGCCAGGGCTTTTATCCACCGGTACCCTGGGGTTTCGGAGTTAAAGTGATCTTTTCCTTCAGAAGAAAAACCGTCAGCAAACATGGAAGCCCGGGATTGGGTGAATTCCTGTTCCGTACCGTAAAGTACCACAGGTATGCCGGGGATGGTGAACACAAATCCCAGGGCTTGTTCCATGGAACCGTAGTTGGCATTTTTCATAAACCTATCGATGTCGTGGCTGTCCACAAAGTTCGGTAGGAGATCAGGATTTCTGAAGGTTTTTTTGATATTGTCCAGACGATAGGTCAGAGCGCTGGTGGGGGCCCCTTCTTGGAATACGGACCGGAGATCCCAGGTCAGGGTGAAGTTTAAGGGGGCGAGGATTTCTGGTTTTTCCGGAGTGCCTTGGTACTCGGCCACCTCTTTATCCACTCCAGGATCGAAAAGTTTCCCGTTCACCAGGTTTTCCCCAGTGACGTAAAAATTATCCTTCCCCAGGGTCTTGGCAAATTCCACTGCCCCCAAGGCCTCTTTATCTTCGTTGTTATGAAGAAAATCGTTTAAGGTGTCGTGTTCCACATACCGGATGGTATCGATGCGAAATCCATCGACCCCCACTTCCTTAATCCAATAGTTATAAGACTCCCGAAGGGCCTTTCGAACCACGGGATTGGTGGTGTTTAGATCGTCCAGGGAACTCATTTGATAGGTGAGGCGTTGGAGAGGATTGTTATAGTCCCGGATATTGGGAGTCCAGTTATAGATGTTCTGGGTCTTTATAGATTTGTCTCGGACGTCGTTCAAATTGAAGGGATATTGGGTCGGGGCGGTCCCGGGGGTCGATTTAGTATTAAGGGCAAAGTTTAGGTGGGGACTGGCCTTGTCCCACCCGCCGGTGTAGTAAAAAAAGTTCCCCACGTGGTTCAAAACAATATCCTGGATCAGATACATATCATTTTTATGGAGGGTAGCGGAGAGGAGTTTATAATCCTCCAGGGTTCCCAAATGTTCATCCACAGATTTGAAATCCCTGGCCCAGTACCCATGGTAGCCGGAGTATTGGATAATGGGGTCCCACCACTGGTTAGCCACCGGGGGTGTAATCCACAAGGAAGTCATTCCCAATCCTTTGATGTAATCCAGGTTATCGGTGATTCCTTTCAGATCCCCTCCTGAAAAATAGGCGTTTTCCTTGGGATTGTATTCCCCAGCTTTTTGATTACTGTTGCTGGGGTCTCCATCGTCAAATCGGTCGGTGATAATCATATAAATGATTTGATCCCGCCAGTCAGGGGAAGGAACCTGGAGTAAGGACTGGACCTCTTGAGGGGTGACCTTTTCCATGGGAACCACAGGGGTTCTGGCTAGGCGACTGGATTTAAGCGCCCCCGGTCCTCCGGTGGAACAGGCAGTTAGAAGAACGAATACCAGGAAAACTACAGCTCCTGAAATCCAATTTTTAAAATTAATCAATGAATGCCTCCGTAACAGGATATGAAATTATTTTACCACAGGGTTAAAAAAAATAGGGCTCGTAGTACTTCATTCGGTGGTAATCCACATCCCTCGCCAGTTGAAAGAGACTTTTTCTGAACATGTGGGGGGGTTGTAGGTTGTGGGGAAACATGTCGTAGTGGGCGGGAATAGCCACCCGGGGTTTGATGAGGGCTGCAATTTCTGCCGCCTCCCAGTGGCTGAGGTTGTGATACCCCCCGTTGATGCAGATGGACATGACCTCGGGTTTCCAGGCTGCCACATGTCCTAATAGTTCGGTTTTTGCTGTATCTCCGGAGTTATAATAGAGTTTTCCCCCTTCAAAACGCAAAGTAAAGCCCATGTGGTTCAAATCAGTATGGTCCGTGGGTTCGGCAAAGCACCCGATAACTTCCATTCCCAGATCCTTCCAAGTTTGGAGAGGATGCATTAGGTGAATCCGAGACGCCCCTATGCCGGCGCCTTTCAGGACTTCCACAGCTTGAAACGGGGCTAAAAACTTTGCGGTTTCCTTAATGCTTAACCGTTCCAAGGTAAAGGGATCACAATGATCACAATGACTATGGGTTATGAGCACCACATCCACCTGAAGGTCTTCAGGTTCGATGAAAACGGGTAAAAGACGACTTTTAGGGGTGGGTACCCTGGTACGCTGGGAAGCACAGAAATCCGTGAGATAGGGGTCCGTGGCCACCAGTCTTCCTTGGTCGGATTTTAAAATCCAGGAATTTTGCCCCAAAAACCAGAGGGCCGTTTGTCCTGGGGGGACAGGAGTATTCTGAATGGATGTCATAAATTCTTCAGATGACATTTCTATTTCCACCAACGGGGGGAATATCAAAGGTTCTTCAGGGTCAAAATCAAGCTTAGGCATGGGGACAGTATAAGGGATGGAGGAGGGGGGAGCAAGGAAAAATTTGCCCTTCAAAGGATAGAGGAATAAAGCGCTTTCCAATAAAAATTCAGAATATTAAAGACTTTTTCAAACTATAATGGACTATAATGGACTCTTGACCTTATTTTTGTTATAGGTTACTTAGTTGTTCATCTAAAATTAGATGGAGAAAGTTATGAAGACTATTATGAAGAATATCTGGATTATCGCTGCTTTAGCTCTTTTGGCCTCATGTAATGACATCACAGGAAATACTAATGAAACCACAGCCTCCCTGAACTCGGTTACCCGGGGACTGGTGAGTCCGGTGAGCCTTGCCAAGGCCTACTCCCTGTACACCGCCCACTATGGAATGGCTAATGTGGAGCGCCAAGTCAACATTAAGGTAAAAAACTTAGCCTTTGAAAAGAAAGTCACAGTTCACCACCAGCTGCTCGATGGATCTTGGGCAGATTATCCCGCTACCTTCATGCAAAATGCGGAAGAGGGATGGGAGATTTGGACCGCTAACCTGGGTTGGAACATATACTACATGGGACCCTACACTTTGGGAGAAAAATTTTGCCTCAAGTACGAAGTGGCCGGGCAGACTTACTGGGACAACAATGATGGGGCCAATTACACCCTCTCCCAGCACGGAGGCTACCTTTTGGGTTCTGGATTTCCCTTATCTGCTCGTTATGCCTCAGCTTATCAGGTGGGCGTTTCCTCCACACAAGCCTACATTACTGGCGTAATAGATGTGAAAAATTTAGCTCCTAATAAAAAATTAAAGGTCCTCTACACCACGGATAATTGGGCGACCAATGGTACCATGGATGCCGCCTTTAACTCCCAATACTACCCTTCCTACGGCAGCCCCATTGCCAGTCCCAATGCCTACGGTGTGGAAATGTGGACCTTTAACGGGTATATAAACAATACCACCAAGGTGGAATATGTCTTGTCCTACGAAGTCAATGGAAAAATATATTGGGATAATAACTTTGGTAAGAATTACTCTGTGAACGTCTACAAATACTAGAGGCCTTTTCAAAGCCAGGCCAAGAACTCCGGTTCTTGGCTTTTTTTATGCTCTGAGGGGCACCAGAGATCTTGACTAAGGGGTACAACTTAATAAATACTGTAGATGGTTAATAAATAATGAAGTATGAATTTGGTGATAAAATCCGTGGAGTCCGGGAAAAACGAGGATTGACGCTCAAAATGGTGGCTACCAGCTTGGGGGTAAGCGAAAGCTTAATCTCCCAGATTGAACGGAATAAAGTAGCCCCGGCAGTGGATACGCTTTTGGATATAGCCTCGTTTTTAAACTTAGACCTGGAATATCTTTTTGCCTCCTATAAAAAATCCGGTGACGTAACGGTGATGAAAGCCGGGGACCGGCCCCGTTTTCAAGAGGGAGGGGCTTCCTATGAGTTTCTTTCCAGGGCTCAGGAAGGGGACAAGGGGATCGAGGCTTATTATTTAGAATTGGCTCCGGGGGCTTCCCGTGGAAGCCCTGAATATGGACACATGGGTAAAGAAATGGGCGTGGTCTTGGAAGGATCCGGGATTTTGACCTGTGGCGGACAGACTTCCCAGATCGAATCCGGTGACAGCGTGTCTTTTTCCTCCGATGTACCTCACGTTTTAAAAAATACCGGGGCTCTGCCCCTAAAAGCCTTCTGGGTGGTGACCCCACCTAAGGGTTTTCATTAAAAATAAGAATAAGTAGGAGACTTTATGGGAAAAACGATTGCTCAAAAGATTTTTGATGCTCACTTGTTGGACAAACCCTATGGTGAAGCCTGGGTTCTCAAATTGGATGCGGTGTTTTGCCACGAAATTACCACTCCCATTGCGATCAATGACTTGGTGGAGAAAAACATGGACTATGTTTTTGATCCCACCAAAATTAAAGCAGTGATCGATCATGTGACCCCCGCCAAGGATTCCAAAACTGCTCTTCAGGGGAAAATACTTCGAGATTGGGCTCTCCGTCATAATATAAAAGATTTCTTCGACATTGGCCGCAACGGGGTTTGTCATGCCCTGTTTCCTGAAATGGGCTTTGTCCGTCCCGGCTACACTATTATAATGGGGGATAGTCACACCTGTACCCATGGAGCCTTCGGAGCTTTTGCCGCAGGGGTGGGAACCACGGATCTGGAAGTGGGAATTTTGAAGGGGGTCTGTGCTTTTAAACAGCCGGACACCATCAAAGTGGAACTCAAGGGCAAACTTCCAAAAGGCGTTTATGCCAAGGATGTGATTCTCCATATCATTTCCCTCCTGGGGGTTAATGGCGCTACGGATAAAGTCATTGAATTTACCGGTGAGGCTGTGAAAGCCATGACCATGGAAAGACGGATGACCCTGTGTAATATGGCCATCGAAGCGGGGGGAACCTCGGGGGTTTGCGCTCCCGATGAGGTCACCGTGGACTATCTTTGGCCTCATATTCAAAATGAGTTTGCGGATAAAAAAGCCGCTTTGGAATCCTACAGTCAGTGGATCTCCGATGCCGATGCTCCCTATGCCAAAGTTATGGAAATCGATGTGTCCACTTTGAAAACCGTGGCCACCTTCGGTTTTAAGCCTGACCAGGTAAAATCCCTGGAAGAATTGGAAGGGACCAAAGTCGATCAGGTCTATATTGGAAGCTGTACCAACGGCCGGATTGAGGATCTGAGGATTGCCGCCGCCATTCTCAAAGGTAAAACTATTCCTTCCACAGTCCGGGGTATCGTGAGCCCTGCGACGCCCCATATTTTCTCCGAGGCTCTGAAAGAAGGTATAATTCAGATCTTCATGGATGCGGGATTTTGTGTGACCAATCCCACCTGCGGAGCGTGTTTGGGCATGTCCAACGGGGTTCTCGCCGAGGGGGAAGTTTGTGCCTCCACTACTAACCGGAACTTTTTCGGCCGCATGGGGAAAGGCGGTACGGTTCATCTCATGAGCCCAGCTTCTGCAGCCTATGCAGCCTTGGCCGGAAAAATTGTAAATACCCCCGCAGGAGTGAGTTCATGAAAAATTTTAATGGAAGAGTTCTCTTCCTGGATCGAAGCGACATCAATACCGATGAAATTATTCCCGCCAAGTATCTCACGGAAGTTTCAAAAGTAGCCCTAAAACCCTATTGTCTGGAAGACTTGAAACTCCCCGGTTTTGACGCCTCCAAAGATCTCACCGGTAAGACCGTGGTTCTAAGCCGGGATAATTTCGGCTGTGGATCCAGTCGGGAACATGCGCCCTGGGCCTTGGAAGTAAATGGACTTAATGCCGTGGTCGCCAGCGGCTTCGCCCGGATTTTTCGGGGAAATATGTTCAACGGTGGTCTTTTAGCGGTCACTTTAAAACCAGAAGAGATCGCCGAAGTCTTCACGGTTTTTGCGGGAAAGGATACGGAATTGCAGGTAGACTGGAAGGCTCAGATCGCACAATTCACCGGCGGCGGGGTCCAAAAGACTTATCCCTTAAACCTTGGAGAGTTTGAAAAAGCCCTGGTCGAAGCCGGTGGCTGGGTGGAATTCGCATCAAAGAGGTATTGAAAACCCCTAAACCCGCCAAATGGATCTCGGCGGGTTTGGCTTGAAAATATCTAGAAAGTCGAAGATGGTGTCACGCAACGGATGATGTTCCTTAAGTCTTGGCCATCAGCTTGACCTCCTTTGTCCATTCAATGAAAATGAATCCATGAGTTCAGACCTTTCAACCAAGATACAAGTCCTCCTCCAAAAGCTCCCCCAGGGGCTCCCTGAAAAAGAAGAGGCTTTGAGACTTTCACTTTTAGCCTTTTTAGCCGGTGAAAGTGTTTTTCTCCTGGGACCTCCCGGGGTAGCTAAAAGTCTCATGGCCCGTAGACTTAAGCATGCCTTTAAGGGAGCGCGGGCTTTTGAATATCTCATGGGACGGTTTTCCACCCCCGAAGAAATTTTCGGCCCCCTTTCCATTTCAGGGCTCCGGGATCGGGATGTGTTTGAACGCCGCACCGAAGGGTACCTTCCGGAGGCGGATATTGTATTTTTAGACGAAATCTGGAGGGCCAGTCCCCCGATTCAAAACGCCTTACTCACCGTTCTTAACGAGAGAATTTTCCGCAATGGGGGAAAGGAGCTCCCGGTTCCCCTGAAAGGATTTATTGGCGCGGCTAACCGAATCCCAGAAAATGACGAAACCGCCGAAGCCTTTTGGGACCGGTTCTTGGTTCGTCTGGAAGTGAAGAATTTAGAAAATGAAGGGGATTTTAAGAAACTTCTCACTAACAGCTCCGATCTGTATTTATCCCCCCTGAGGGAAAATGAAGCCCTGAGTTCCCAAGAGTATGAGGAATTTCAAAAACTCCTTATCCAGGTAGAAATTCCGGAAGAAATTTTAGAAACCATGGTCCATATCCGCAAAAAATTAAAATCCCTGGAACCCGGCGGCATCAACCCCCACACCGCATCGGTTTATATTTCCGATCGCCGGTGGAAAAAAACCGTGCGTATCCTCAAGGCCAGCGCTTTGGTTCATGGAAGATCATCGGTGGTGGTCATGGATCTTTTTCTCCTAGCCCACTGTTTTTGGAGTCATCAGGGGCATAAGGCGCTGGTGAAGCATTTGAT